>CAKOSD010000001.1 GCA_934101745.1 uncultured Bacilli bacterium
TCCATAAGTTTTTAAAGTCCCTTTTTTATGATAAATTATATTGGTCATTAGTTTATTTAATGTTGATTTACCACTACCATTAACCCCAATTAAAGCAACCGTTTCCCCTTTTTTTATTTCTAAATTAATATCTTTTAAAACCACTCTTTCTTCGGTTTTATTCTTCCAACCTCTTACTAATCTTTCTTTTAGTGTCTGGGGCTTATCGGAATATAGTTTAAAAGTCTTAGTAACATGATTAACATCTATGGCTATATCATTCTTTTTATTTTTCATTATCATCATCCTTATAATTATTATACCAAATCCCTAATATTAAATACTTGCTATCATTGGTACACTTACTATGTTATCATATATTTTCTATTTAAAAAACCTTTATTTTAAAAATTTTCAATTAAATTTTACCCCTAATTATATTGTTTTACCTTAAGTAAAAATAAAAAAAGACTAGAACTTCTAATCCTAATCAATTACATACTTTATTAATAATAAAATTCTCGTTAAATATCTAAATACTTTTAAAAAGAATAATTCTAGTTTACTAGCACCGTTATATTTTTTTTCAAAATATTCTTGACTAGTCTTTAAGATATCATACTTCTTAATTCTTTTTAAACTCTTATCAATAGAAACCGAGTGATCATGAATAACATCAATATCATTACAAACAATAATATTTTTCTTTAGTCTTTTAGTCTTAATCCCCATAATATTTTCTTCATAATATAAAAATACGCCTTCATCAAAGTAACCCATCTCTTCTAAGTGTTTACTGGATATCATAAAGAAACAACCCGATACAGTATCAACTTTACTTATATCTTTATAATAATAATTATCTGGATAATTAAGTTCCTTAGTTAAAACTTTTTTTCCAAAGAAGACAATATTTTGTTTAATATCTTGCCAAGGTGTAGGTATTTTAAACCCTCTATTTAAATCATTACCTTGAATAATAGTAGGTCCTACTATAACGTTTTTATTACTTATATAACTATTTAAATCTTTTATATCATTCTCACTATCAATAATAATATCACTATTTGAAATTACAATATTTAATTCCCTATATTTATCAATTAAGTATTTGCACCCCACATTTAGAGCATAACTATACCCTTTATTATTACCACTATCGATAATAGTTATTTTTTTATTTTTTATCTTTTGTAAATTAATTAATGAATCATCAGTACTTTTGTTATCAACAACCACTATTTCTTTTAAGATTTTATAATCTTTAACATTATCTAGTAATCTTTTTGTTGTTTCATAATCATTATAATTTACTATTACCATTCCTACCATTATATTATTTCCTAACTATCTTTTTAAGCATTTATTATATATTTATTAAGTATAGATTTTAACTATTTTTTTCTTTTTTTAATGTAAGTAATAAACTTAAAGGTTTATCTTTATTTTCTTCATAATACTTGGTATCAAATAAACGAAAACCCACTTCTTTTTTAATATCATTATCTCTGGTTAATATTACTTCTTTAATATCTTTTACTTTTAAAGGTACTTTATCTTTATTATTTTTATCTTCTAATTTATCTTTTACAATATAACTAGTTAAACTTAAGGCTTCCATTCCTATTAAAGAATTTCTAGATACTTGTTCTAATTTTATAAAGTTATCTAGAGAAACACTATTTAAATTAATAGTTTGTAGTAAACATTCTAAAGCCTTATAATCAGTATTTAAAAGTCCTAGTAACACGGATACGGCTAAAAACCACATCTTAGTTTTGCCAATAAGAGTTGATTTAACATTATTACCTTTAGAAGCACTATAAAGACCATAACTTAAGATACCAGCCTCAAATAATAAAGGAATCATATAACTAGGGCTGATACTGGCTAAAAGTAAAAAGGATATAATTCCAAATAATTTATCAAACATTCCATCCAGTAAAGCCCCAAAGAAACTAGATACTTCGTATTTACGGGCTAAATAGCCATCTATCCAATCAGTTGCCATAAAAGAAATAAACCAAATAGCCGCTGGAATACTTCCATATATATTAAATATAGGTACGAGTAAAATACCTCCTATTCCTCTTAAGGCTGTAATCATATTAACCATTATTTTCTTTTTTAGCTTATCATCATCATTATTATTTGCCACCATATAAAACCACCCATTTAAATAATTATTTTCTCTAACTTATTTTTTTTGCCATTAATTTATCTTTATCAATCCCATTTAAATAAGACTTAATATCCATTATCTTTTTACCACTGGGTTTAATTGCTGTTACATAATAAATACCATCACGACAACCAATACCTAAAGTATCTTTAGTAACCACATTAATCTTATTAGGAACACTTTTACCTTTAACAAAATACCCGCTTATTATTTTAACTTCTTCATCATCTAAACAAGTATTAGCAAGTGGCCATGGATTTAAACCTCTTACCTTTCTATCAATGGTTATTCCCTCTTTAGTAAAGTCTAAGTGTTCATCACTTCTTGATATATTATATGCATAAGTAACCTTCTCATTATCTTGTTTTATTCGCATATTGGTACCATTTATAATACTAGGTAAAGTCTCTATTAATAACTTAGCGCCCATTTCCATTAAGTTATCATGAATATTACCAACATTATCCGTATCATTTATTTTATAAGTAACACTGCTAATAATATCCCCAGTATCCATAGCCTCATCCATATACATAATAGTAACTCCCGTTTCTTTATAACCATCAATTATTGCATGATGCAAAGGAGCCCCACCTCTAAGGTAAGGAAGTAAGGAAGCATGAACATTAATACACCCTAATCTTGGTAAATCCAGTAATGCTTTAGGAATAATTTGACCATAAGCACAAGTTATTATAATATCTGGTTTAGCCTCACAAATAGCCTCATAATCATTTCTTATCTTACTAGGTTGAAATACTGAAATATGGTTATCTATGGCCACTTTTTTTATTGGTGTTGGCGTTAAAATTTTATGACGACCAACTTCTTTATCGGGTTGACTTACCACCAAACAAACATTAGTATTTTCGATTAATTTTTCTAAAACTGGAACTGCAAAATCTGGAGTTCCCATAAATACAACGCGTAAATCTTTCATTTAAATCACCATTTTCATTATAGGAAAAAGACTATAAAAAAACAACTAATTCTTTTTAATTTATCTAAAAAAGTTAGAAAATCACTCTTTTATTATTAGAATTAGTTCTTAATTATATATTTCATTTAAAATATAAGTTCTATAATCATTAGTATTAACTTGTTGATATAAATGATTAGTTAATACCCTTTTATACTCTTTTAATACTAATGGTCTTAATCCTTGAAAAAACAAATCAATATCATCATTATTTATCTTTACTTGATAAGGTTGTTTATTTACTATATCTCCGGTTTTATCATAAACATTAATAGGATTATAAAAATCAAATAAATAATAATTATTATCAATCATAATAACATTAAAACTATAAAAATCATTAACACTTATTTTCTTATATGATCCAATCAAAAATATCGCATCATATCCTAAGAAAGTTAATATATTTTGAGCAAGAAGACTATATTCTAAAGAAGTAGCAACATCCATTTCTTTTAAATCTTCTATATCATTTAGAATTATTTCTCTATCACTTTCTTTATTTAAAACGTCTTCTCTTCTTTTTAATCTACTGGTCTTTCTTCCTAAATAATTTTCCAAAAAAACTGGTAATATTAAAATAGCCTCATTATTATTATATATTTTATTTATTTGTAAATATTTAATAAACTCATAAAGGTAATTATTATTTCTAATTAAATAATAGTCATTTTCTAAGTTATATCTTATTTTAATATTACTAGTTACAAACCCATAATAAGGTAGTGAATATTTAAGGGGACTTATTACTCCTAAACTTTTATTTATTTTATAAGTATTTTGATAATACCTAATTTTACTATTTATATATTTTCTAATATCTTCATCACTAATTGTGGTTAGATAATTTAAAAAGTTATTACTATGCATACTACTACCCTCTAGCCAACTGTCTTTAAGTATTGTAGCATAATATACTTCTAAAGAAAAGAAAAAACCTCTCAGAATTAATCTAAGCAGGTCTTTTTACGAAAATGATTAGTCTGTCAAACTATCATCTTGGTTGTGGATTTCCTAATATATAACTCATATTGACAGATAAAAGTCATATATTTTTATCAATATTCCACATATGCAGCATATACTTAATAGATTGATAAACGAGTATTAGTACTGTAACAAACCATCAAAGGGTTTTAAAAAAATCATTAAATAAATATAACATTTATTATTAATTAAGTAAGAAACTTTCTTACTTCTAACAACAGTACTTTCTCTACTATTAAGTGATTTAATCATACCATTCTTTTTACTATTTGTAAAGTACTTTTTTAAATTTTTTTAAATTTTTTTAAAGGCCATTTTTTATAATATATCTAATGTGGTTTCATAATCATTACCCATTTTTATTAAGTAATCTTTTTTCTGTAAGTTATCTAAATATTTTTCCGGTATACTATCATAGCCATAGTAAATTGCCGATACACTAGCACACAATCCACCTAAAATTGAGGCTTGCCCACCTAAGTTTACCGCTCCAATCAAGGCTTGACTAAAGGTCTTGGAATTTATAAAGCAATAAAAGAAAGCCTCTAAGGTGTCTACTACATAATTATTAGAATTAATCATTTCTAATGGTAAATTATAAATATTATCTTTTAAAAGATGATCAAATTCTCTTACAGTCTCCGTTTTAAAATACATTGTATAATCTAAGTTCTTTAACATACTAAAACTGGCTTTTTTATCTGTTCCTCTAAGTAAGAAGATAATGTATTTAGTAAATATATAAGCCGCCATAGCCGGAATTTCGCTATGATGGGTTATAAAGGTTACGTTTTTCACTACCGAATGGATGGTATAATCACGGGCTTTAGTATAGTAAAGATAGAATGCCACTGGTAATAATCTTGGTAAAAATTCATTTCCACAATCACTATAACCCGTTCCGCCTAATTTGGTGGCATCCGTTTTTTCTTCAAAGTATCTATTTAAGGCGTGTTTACTTGTAAAATCAATATCAATTAAACTATCAGTTACAGTATATTTAGCCGTTTTATACCATAAAAGAAGATTATCGGCAATTTTATTATAATCAATTTTTCCTTGCGTAATAATAGCCTCAGTAGTGGCTAAAATAGTTGAAGTTCCACTCCCCCATGTTCCCACGGGAATATTTAGATTTTCACAGGTCATCATCTTAGTTACCGGAGCATTTATCAATTTTTCTTTTTTCTTATAATTAAGTGGTAACCCAAAAGCCTCACCAATAGCAAACCCAGTGATACAAGCATTTATTTTTGAGTTCATATTATCAACTACTTTCTAAAGGTGTAAATAAGCCTCAAACGAGGCTTATTTGTATTGTCCAAAGACACTTTTTTTAAGAGGTATCATTTCTCTTAAATTTATTTTTTCATTATTTAAAACTTTTTTACCATTTATGACGAGTAATTCTTCAATATAATCAGCACTAAGTATCGCTACGATGATGGATATCACTGGCTAAGAAATTTATGGCCTCATGTTTTAATAATATTTCCAAAGTGGCTTTAGCCTCTTTGCCATAACGCCCCAATAAAGAACCTATATTACTTTGAAACACGGCCCCCGCCTCTATCCATTCTTCTACTAACTTAGGATTTTCTTTAATTACTTTGTAACGTTCCGGATGCGCAATTACCGGCACAAAACCAGCCCTTTGCAAATCAAACAAAGTCTTTCTAATATTTTTATATTCATTATTCATTGGTAATTCAAATAACACATAACGAGTATCATTAAGGGAAGCAATCTTCTTTTTTATTAAAAGACTTACCATTTCAATATCAACAAATATTTCATTTCCTAAATGAAGATTGATATCTATATTTTCGCTTTCTACTTTGTCCTTAAGTTCAGCTAATAATTTCTTATTATCTTTTTTTTCTTTATTATAACTACTACCTAATATAAAATGTGGAGTAACAATAATATCAGTTACTCCATTAGAAACAGCCTGTTTAATTATTTCGATTGATTCTTCTAAGGATCTAGAACCATCATCAATATTAGGTAGAATATGACTATGTATATCTATCATAAACTACTCCAATACTTTAACTATAATACTTACTATAATAATGATCTTTTGACGATGGGAATTTATTTAAAATTACGCCAGCAATTTTATCCTTGAATTTTTCTAAGGCTTTATTAGTGTTGGCTAAAAATTCTACTGGTGTTACTTTATAGGCCGATACAATAACGATTTTATCTACTAAGTCAGCCATAATAATAGAATCTGTTAACCCACCAACTGGTACCCCATCATAAATTACTAAATCAAATTTTTGTTTTAAGATTTTAGCCAATTGCTTATTTTTAGTCGAGGCTAAAAGTTCACTTGGATTTGGTGGCACAATCCCCATTGGTAAAACGTAAATATTTTCATATCTCGTTTTTTTAATATATTTTTTATAGTTTTTATCAACATCATCTAACAAAAGATTAGATAAGCCTTGTTCATTATCAATATTAAATATTTTATGTTGTCTGCCACGACGTAAATCACAGTCCACAATCAATACTTTAACTCCGGTTTGCGCAAAAGCAACGGCAAGATTAGCACTTACAAAAGATTTTCCTTCCCCACTCATTGAACTAGTCATTAAAATTGACTTTACTGGTTCATCTACAGAGGAAAACAAAAGGTTAGTACGAATAGTTTTAATTGCTTCGGCCACACCGCTTTTTGGATTATTAGCAACTATAAGTTCATTATTCATTTTCTTTTTCCTTTCTTTTCTTTTAAGGTATGCTTAATTGGTACAACCCCAAGAGTTGGTAAGCCAATCTTACTTTCTATTTCTTCAACGCTCTTAATAGTGGTATCAAAATAGAACATAATAAATATTACAGCACAAGCAAGTACTACACCCACAAGTAACGCTAAAACAGTGGTTTTAAGTAAACTTATGTTATAAGGATTATTGGCAGCCTCAGCATAATCAACAATCGCGACATTTTTAATACTATAATATCTAGCCACATCATTTGAAAATACTCTTGCTATTTCATTAGCAATATCTCTTGCAGCCTCGCCGTTTTCATTACTAACAGAAATACGAATTATCTCCGTATCATCTTCAGTAGTAACATTTACCTGTTTTTTTAGTTGTTCTGTTGACATATTTAAATCCAAATTATTTATTACCTGATTTAAAATACTATGTGATTTCATAATTACTCTATAATTTGATATTAAGTTTTTATTTAAAGTAATATCACTTTGAGTAATTGTCTGATTCGTATTAGTATTTTCATTATTGGTAGTTAAAACCATCGTAGTATAAGAATTATACATTGGAGTTTTTAAAAACACTGTATAAGATGCTCCTACGATAACAAAAACCAAACCTGTAATTGCAATTATAAACCATTTGCTCACAAAATAGTCAAACAATTCTTTTAAATTAATTTCTTCCATATATTCCCTCTTAACTCCCATTATTATATAATAAGTTACTCTTTATGGCAAGCAAAAAACACAACAAATTGCAAGAATAAATACCAAGAATTTCCTACGTTTTAATTCTTAATTTTTCTTTGATTTCATTGTGTTTTTTAACATTTTTTCTTCTAATTTTTGGGCTTCGGCACTTACTTTTAACATACACCATAGCATGAATAGAATAAAACCGACTAAAATTATTAATAACATATTTATCTCCTTATAGTTATTATAACTTACCCACTTATTTTTTTAACTAATTATCGTTCGACAAAATCCGACATTTTAAGACATTTCTTTGATAAATACCATAAATAGTAATACCTACTAAAGAACCAGCTCCATCTATAAAAGTATCTAAAACCTTAGCCGTTCTTCCCGGAATAAAGATTTGATGAACTTCATCACTTACCGCATATAAATAGCAAATAATTAAACTAACAATTAACATTTTTTTATTAATCTTTGTATAATCACTTAATAATTGCAATACTAAAATACCTAAAATTAAATACTCTGTAAAATGAGCCATCTTTCTTACTAAAAAAGTACTATCTTCTACTCTTTTTTTCACTTCTTCCCTAGAAACATTTTTATTCGTAACACTAGTTGTTACATTTACAACCATACTGGTAACCACATCACTAGTATTTGTTGATTTAGGACCATTTTGACTAGAAAAGTTAAATATTACAAACATCCAGATTATTACTAAGATACTATGAAATAACTTTTTATTTTGTCTTAACTTTTTAAAAGTACCCGTTGTTGTAAAGACAATGAAAAGTCCTAGGAAAAAAGATATTATCCCCGTTACTAACATACACTTTAAAACACTATTTATAAACTCCATTAAAATATTACTAACGGAAGTATTATAGAAGAAAATATTATTTATATCAATTGTATACTTAGTATATAAAACTAATCCTCCTAAAATAACAAAGTTAGTAAATAAAGAGGCTATTATATTTCGATCTTTAAAAACATATCTATTAATTAAATAAGTAATAATAGACATAATAATACTTAAATATAATACTATTTTTGTTAACTTATAAGTCTTATTAAATATTGGTCTTACTTTTTCAAAAGTATTATTATATGATACTTCTTCTTCATAAATATTAACCAATTTTTTTGTTAAGATATTAACCGTATCTTTATTATCTACTCTAATATTATTATCTTTGATATAGTTATTTATATTGGTAGTTAAATTATTTTGAAATTCTTCCGTATTAACCGTTATTTTTTGATTAGTATAAAGATTATCAATCGTCGTTATTATTTCTTTTTTTAAGGATTTAACTGATATAACATTATTTAATACCTCTTCATTTAATCCCGATTGTTCTAAGTAATATGATACTTCTTCTAAAGTATTATCATATAACTCTTGATAATAATTATGATTATTTAATAGATCTAAGACATAATCTTCATTAAATACCGTAAGTATTAGAATTAGACTTAAAGATAAAAGAAAGAAACTAATACTTTGAATAAACTTCATTATATAACTTAATAATAATCTCATAAGTCTTTCCCTTCTATTTTTTTAGCATATACTACATATCTTTGATATCTATAGCCTACCCCGTTAATTGGATAGCAAGTATAAAATAAAACTCTTTCCCCATCTTCTTCTAAGAAAGTTTGAAATCTTTTATTTAAATCACTATCTTTTAAGATTTCATAATCATAAACCTCATAAGTATATTTGCCATAATAAGTATCAATGTAGATTAAAGAACCTTTTGTTAATTTAGTAATAAGTCCAAAGTGGCGCATATTATTATGAGCGGCAATAATAATTGGTAAACCCTCACCTGGAAAGAAAGAACCAATATAACGTCCTGCACCATTTCTAATGATGCTTAAAGAATCACCATTATAAAGGTTTATAGTTCTATCCATTTCCGGAATATTAATTGTCCCAAAGGCCTCACCATACGCTGGAATTGGACTTAGTCTTTTTGTTTCGGAATCAATTTTAATATTAGATAAATCACTTGAAGTTTTAACAGCACTTTTAATGGCTACTTTATTAAATAAATTAATATAGGTAGCTATTTTATCTTTTAAAGTAAAATTAACAAGTAAGACTAAAAGGGAAGCAAAGAAAAAAGCGATTGCTAACTCTCTAACAATCACTTTCCCACTCTTTTTTAGTAAATTAAGCATTTTGTTTTTTTGCTTTAACAGCAATTGTTGCGATTCCGATAATAGCAACTACTGAAGCAATTGTAATTACTAAATTTCCATTAGTATACTTAACATCTGTTTTTACATTTACTTTATCATTATAGAATGCTTTAGTAGGTTCATCTACATAACCAACGAATAATTTTCCATTATTAATGCTTACTGGAACTTTAGTGTTAGCACCAACATTATTTACTAATGCTTTAAGTTCATTTTTAGAACTTGTACTTAATTTAGATAAATCAGATACATTAGCACTTTTGATAATTTCTACAGCCTTATCAACTTGACTAGCGATATAATCGCAATCTGCTTCACTAACTTCGTTTTGTTCTAAATAACTTTTTACTGTATTGGCATTACCATTACTTAATTTGTAAGTTACGCCGTTAATTGTGTAAGATTTTGTTAGTTTGTCTTTTAATTCATCCTTAGACATAGCATTTACACTTACTGTAGTAAGTAATACGGCTACAAATAAGAATAAGAACTTCTTCATATTTTTCATATTCATCTTCCTCTCTTCTTTTTTCATTTTACTATTAAGTTTTTTATTTTGCAAGTTTTATCCGCATTTTTTACATATTTTTTACTATTATTAGCCAGAAGTTTATATCCAGTAAATTTATTATATCCAATATGTAAACTTATATTCATTTTAACTTTTCAATGTAATCCCAAATTCCAAAGAATACCACCAGCAACAACACTTACTTATCATACCTAATACAATATCTTTTAACATCTCAGGCAAAGTTTTTGTATCATAGTACAAAAACTTTGCTTTTTTAAATACTTTTTGTACTGCATTAAGAGTTTATCGCATATCTAAACTACTTTAAGCATCCTGGACAATATTTAAGTATATTTTTTAAAGCACCATTTTTAATAGATAACATTCTAAATTGATTAAAGACCACTCAATAATTTTTATATCTCAATCCCCAATTAAATCAGTATGATTATTATAACACTGCTTTAGAGTATTTATGGCTTTCCACCTTATAATTAATATAAATTAATAAATAATTTAAAAAGAAAAATAGGCTCCATCAAAAACGACAGTGCCCTTGCAAAAGTATTTCCACTTTTTTCTCACATAATCATAATCTGTTGTATAAAAAACTAAGTATAATTATGTTTTTCCTAATCTTCATCAGTTAAAATATTATTAACAAGAATTCCAACATTAGTTCCTAGTTCATATTTTATTTTTGCAATGTCCTCAGTTAAATTTTTTTCTCTTTTAATAGCCTTTTTGATACCAGGTTCAAATTTTGAAAAGTCAATACTGTTCTTTTTAAATCGACAAATTTCATTTAATCTTTTTTCAAGATACCTTTTTCCCGAAGCATTTACTTTTTTATTTAAAAATAAATCAGCCTTATTTTCTTTATCAAATTCATCAAAATGCATCAACAGCCATAATTCAAAGCAAGGATTACTTACATATATATTGACATTATTATCGTTACAAAATTTAACAACATTATCATATTGCTCATTAGAAAAACTATCTTTATCACGATCAATTACCATATTAAGAGTGTCTCTAACTGGTGAATATGTTACATCTTGAGCCATAACATATTTTGCAAAATTTTTTATTACATCTTCATATACTTCTTCTCTAAAAAGCAACATAAACAAGTTTTCTAAATTATCATAAGGTATCCTACTATTCTCACTTTTATAAATTTGATTTATTTTCGTCAAAATAGAATCAAGATTTATTTTATTAGGATTTTCATGAGCCCAATTAGCAAGCTTGTTTTTCAATTCTTGAACGGTTATTCCTTCAAAACTATTGGCAATAAATGTCTGTAATAATTTTACAACATGAGTAGGATTACTGTAGCCTTGACAAGCATAGTCTCGCAAAATATTAATAACTGATACATTTTCTTTAATTATACTATCATTTAATTTTTCAAAATATTTTGGCTCAGTAGCCGCCCCTTCTGAAGCAATAAAATATTTTTTACGATAATCAAAAATAGCGGTCTCTCTTTCTTGAGCGAATGGGGCTTTAATTCTCATAATCAGTATCGATTTTAGCAACAGCGCCAAATCTTCCTTCTAGATATGCTTTATCTATTTTACGGTCAAAACGAGCAACATCTTTGAACTCTTCTAAAGAATATAATTTCGTACTTCCATCTTCTTTTTTTTCGGTAAACCAAATCTCATCTCTTCTAACCAAATCAAAATCTAAAGTTCTCAATTCATGAGTCGTAATTATTAATTGATTTTGTTTATTACTTTCTAAAAATAATTTTAATAATCCTTTAACAAGTATAGGATGTAGGCTACTATCTAATTCATCAATTAAATACACTTTATTATCAGTTAATAATATATCTAATAGTTCTAACACCCTAATAGTGCCATCGGACTCTTCATAAGCTCCAAAAGAGTATTTACTATTATTGTGCATAAATTTTAAGCCTTTAACTTGATATTGATTATCACTTGCTTTTTTAATTGAATATAAGTCATTTTCTATTCTTAAAGTACAACTATTGATGTTTGCTTTTTTAGATAATATATCAAATTCATTAATAAAATTTGCAAAATCAACATCAGACATTCTGGATTTAATAACACTCATATCATAATCTACAGTTCTAATATCACTAATATTAATATCCATTTTGGTTAGATATCTAATAATTTCATTTTTTTTATCCACATAATCAAGCGGCATTATTTTGTGTGATGTTGGTCTTATGATCACCATTTCATTAGCAAAAAAATTATAAACATTTATAATGTCTTTAAAAAAGCTACTATTATTTTGAGACATTAATAAACGCCTTGACATTTCTAAAAGAAATAAATCAGTATTATTACTCTTCATTTCTTTTAAACAAGTATCAAAATATTCATTTTTAGCTTTTATATCAGAATTAATTGCTTTTTTATTTAAATCTCTCTCAAAAATAATTTTTTCAGTAGATTTAGTCATATCAATCAACCATTCTGATACTAATTCTTGTTTAGAAAAATTAAGTTCAAATCCATATGAATATAATTTTTCATTTAAAGCTAATTCATATTCAAAATAAGAATTTCTATTTTCATCACCGTCTTGACCACGATAAAATTGATTATTTATTAATGTCCTTATTCCACCATTAAGCATGCCTTTTATAATACTAATGGCAAGAATTAAATTTGATTTGCCAGAACCATTAGGACCAAACACCCCTGAAAACTTAAGAATCTTTTTATTATTTTTTTCATAAATATGGCCTTCGTTATTTCTTACTTTACCAGCCAACATTGAAAAATGTTGTAACTCATTAAAAGATTTAAAATTGCTCACTTTAAAACCTATTAACATACATATCCTCCTCTATTATAATTAAATTATATTATAATTTTTCTCTTTTGTGAAGAATATTATACCTAAAACTATGGAAAATACAACACTTTATACGATTTTTTCACATTATATGGAATATTTATCACTTTTTTAACTCAATGCTAATAAACTTCTTTTAGGCACGGTTGTTTTCGCTTTACATATATCAACGACTTTATTAATATAATCATCTATATATTTTCTTTTATAAACATAAATATAAGATGGATGTTCAATATAAACGAGTTTACTTTTATCTATGTTATTTTTTATAAAATACTTTTCAATAAAGTTAAAAGTTAGTTTTCCTAAAACCAGAATTATTTTAGGATTTAAGATTTCTATTTCTATAAGTAAATTATTTATACAAGCTTGCATTTCTTTTGGTGTTGGATATCTTAACTTGTTATTTTCATCTAATGGTAAACACTTAACTAAATTAGTTTTATAAAATTTTAAATCTGATAATTTCTGCTCAATTAATTCAATTATTTTACCACTATTAGTATCATTACTTAGAGGAATAGATTTATTTAGATCATCAACCTTTTTAGCCGATAAGCCAACCCACATAACATCACATCTATCTTCTTTATCTAATAAAGGTCTTTGATTTTGACATAAACAACACTTATTGCAGTTTTCTACTTTTTTTAATGCCATATTGATGTTCTCCTGATTCATTAGTTTTTATTATCAATTCTTTATCATATTTTTCTAATCTTTTTAAAATACTCTTCATAACGACTGTTATTAATTTTCTTGATGCTTATCAATTTTTATAGTTAAATTTGAATATCCATATTTATTTAATAATCCCAGTAAGGCTTGACCATCTATTAAAGTTATTGGTTTATCTTTGGCAAAATCATAAGATTCTTTTCCATAAAAACTCGTTGTTACTAAAATACCCTTAGTTGCCCCTTCATGAATCATTGTTCCATATAAATCTCTAACTGCCGAAACCGGTACAACATTATTATATCTTTTGGCTTGAATAACAAACTTACCACCTCTTATTGGGTCATCATCAAAAGCAATGGCATCAACTCCCCCATCATGGCTGGCCCTAGTTACTTTTACTTCCCCACCATTGGCATTAAACATTTTATCAAATAATTCTCTAACAAAATATTCAAAATCTTCCCAAGGCATTGTTGCCAAATTAAATCCATCCATTGTTATATTATTAACTTCTTTGCTCTCTATAAATCTTTTATCATTTCTATTTATATTCAAAAACGGAACAACAGGAGTAAGCATTAAAGCACTAGGAGCAAAAATACCTTTTAACCCCTTAATACAAGACTTATAGTTAACATTATCTAAATTAATTTCCTCAAATCTACTCTTATTTACCTCAACGGTTAATATACAACTTTCAGCATTATTACCTGTGCTTTTATCAATATATTTTAACCATCCATTATAAACTACTGTATCTATATAATTTAAATCGGCTGAAGAAAATAATTCTTTAATTGTTCTTAATGAGCACATATATATAACATCATTGTAAAATTTTTCAAATTTTTTATCATTTAATTTAATTTCTTCAATCTTATTTTTAGTTGCAATATACTTATGCTGAATTGTTCTAGGAACGAGGTCTTCATTAGGCAAATAATATGATACTACTAAAATTTTATTTTCTTTAATATATTGCAATTCAAAGTCTTTTATAAATTCTGCTGGATATATACTACTATCAAGTACAAACGAAAAATATTTTTCTATCTCTAGAATATCACCATTCTGATACTTATTTTTATTCTGAGAAATAGTCTTATTATGATTATTTTGTTCTTCTATAAACTTATTTTTTTCATTTTCATAAATCTTTTTTTGATTTTCTAACTCTTTATCATAATAATCTTTTCTTATTTTATATAATTCTTTAGCATTTTCTTCTTGGGTTAATCTTTTTTCTAATTTACTTTTAAATATTTTTTCCCAAAAACTTGGATATGGAACTTGTAACTCTACATAAATTTTTTCTAAATCTGGCTCTATTAAGTTGGTCGTAAATGATTTATATTTATCATTTTTTAATAATGAATCATAATATTCATTAGAACTTTTTTTACAAATATTTTTAATAATAGATTCATACTGGCTCATTATTTCTTGGTCATTTTCTGTTAAACGCTCTGCCTGTCTTTTTGTTTGTTCTTTACTATGTTTGACTATTTCTCGTTCCATTTTTTCTTGCCATATTCTTTTTTGGTTTTCAACTTTTCTTTCTAATTCATATCTATTTGGAGCACTTATTTCTTTACTAACTCCTAAAAAATCATTAGATATTACTACCCTATAATAATTTCTATAAGACATACTAAACACTTCCTAACTAATAACAACAATTTCCGTTTGATTATAACATAAATTTCAACTTTATTTTTATCTAAAAAAAATAAGACACTTCTTAGCATCTTATTACTATTTATTATAATTAATATCGGCAAATTTTATATTTCTATATTATTATAAAAAAATATTTCTTTTCCTTTTTTCTTGTTCTGAACGCTGTAGTTTAATAAGAATATTTTCCTATCATACCTATACAAACTTTCTATCTCATCACAATCATCATAACTAATCAAAATTGGCTGATTTGACAATTTTTCTTGAATAAAATTTGCTAATTCAGCATGATCATTATCATTAAAGAAATTAGTATATAAATCTTTTCCTTTGGTAAAATACGGCGGATCAATGAAATAAAATTTGTTCTTTTTACGATTAATAAGATTTATAAACTCTTTTGCATCAACATTGTATATTTCTATTTTTTTTCTATTGGCGGCTATCTTTTCTATAAGTTCAATTATTTTTTGTTTATTAAATCGACAATCCATTTTATAATTACCGGTTTGGTTTTTTCCGCCTATTACCCCACCTTTTATTATCCCTGAACGATTGGTTCTATTTAAAAATAAAGTTGAAAATCCCAAATCTAAAATAGAAGCACTGTCCTTATTTTTTTGAATATTCTTTTGCTTCTGCCACTCATCCATGTCAATACTTGTGTTTTCTATTTTTTTTATAAATTCTTCTGTAAAATATAAGATTGAATACCATAAAGCATATATAGAACGGTCTATATCATTAATAATTATTTTTTTTACTTTTTTTTCAAATAACAGTCTTATTGCAATGCCAGCACCACCAGCAAAAGGCTCAATATATGTACAACCTATTAAATTATTTTTTTGTAATATATCTAGAACAACATTATATATTTGTCCTTTGCCACCTGGATATCTAAGTGGTGAATATGATTTCATACTCAATCTCCTCTCTATTATACATTTTATCATTTAAAGTATACCATTTACAACATTATTTTAATTTTATAAATTCTGATATTGTTTTTAATAAAATCAATGTAATTACATCATACTTTTCTAAAACTGCCTGAGACAAATCTTCAACACTACCATGAACAACTGAATTTAAATCGTTTACAAAAGCCTTAACATTATCTTGATTCTTAACACTAATACCAATTACCGATAACCTTGATTTATATTTAGAAAACATTTTAGAATATTCATTAGTCGCCAAATTATCATATATTGAAAGAATGCCAATTATTTTATTTGAATTAACAACCGAAGTATTATCACTAGTTGTCCCAAATGGTTTCATATCAAAACTATTTTTTAATTTACTCTTACCGCAATCCGTAATAATATAAGCATTTAACTCTCTAATAGAAATATCAAGTAGTAATCTATAAAAATAAGGTGCCAATATATGAATTAAATCATTATGATTAGAATAATCATAAATTATGTTTCGCAAATAGCTATTAAATACATGATTTTTAAAAGATAAATTTTCAGATTTCCAATTAAACAGTTTTAATGATTCAGAAACATAAGAATTATTTTTATGTAATGGTTCCTCTTTACCATTAGAAATTTCAAATGCATTATCAAAATTAATATGATTATCACTTTTTTCTTGGCTATCGTATTTTTTATTATCTGCAGTAAAACATTCTTTTTCTTCATCTAATATATTCGTTTGAGAGTAAACAATATTATCAAAACTTAATTGATTTGTTGTTGGCTTTAATGGTTCAACTGTTTTTAGAAGTTCTTTTACATCTTCAGATTTATATACTAACCCTACTTTACCGCCAGCATCATAAAACTTTTTTAATATTTCATTTATCTTTGACTGATGACTGCAATTTTTTAAATCGTAATCATTTTTAGAATTAAGACCAAAAATTTCACTATATACATATTTATAATCAAAAATTCTATCGATAGTTGATTTATTACCTATAATTTTTTTAACATAGCTAAATTCTTTATCATCTACGGTTTTATAAAATTCCATAATTTTAAAGCCTAATGAAGGTTCATCATATCCTCGTAATAAACGCATCCTATCTTTATTTTGAGCATTCCATTTAACGATTCCTTTACCATCTTGCTCGTCTAAATGTCTCAATTCGACTTGCTTGCAAGCCTCTTTAAAATCACAATACACTTTACATTCGACGCTTTTAATATTAGTACATATACTTCTAATTTTTTCTATGTCAATTTTATACTTTTCTAGTAATTCAGGATAATTAACAATTTTAAAGAGTGATATTCTTCTGTTACCGTCCAAAACTATATTATTGCCACGCTCGTCACGATATACTATTATATCTTCATAAACCTTATTTTCCGAGAAAATAGCATCAAGTAATTTTTTTTGTTTTCTATTCATTGCTTTATTATCAAACAGTGCTTTTATGCATTCTTCTTCATTTGTCATTTTTTCGGAAAAGCGAACATTTTCTTTCCAGAGCGTTAAACTACTAATGTCAATTAACTCAAAAAACGATTTTCTTACTTCCATCATTAAAACTCCCCTTGCTGTTTATCAACTTGTTTAGTCTTCCCAATAAGTGCTGCTAATTCCATAATATGGTGCATTTTGTTTAAAACATACTTTTAAATCATTGTAAAATTTATCTACCTGTTTTTTATTTTTATCATAACTAACCCAAAATTTAAACATTTCAATTAATATTTCTTTGTGCTGATTATATAATTTTTTATTAATATCGCGTCGTATACCATGTGTGCGTTCCTTGTTTGCTTTTTTCTCTTCAATCAAAGCGTTATTATTATCAATAGCCTTAATAATTTTAGTACTAATATAGTGCGCTGTACAACTGTATTCTTTATTTAAGTGGTATATAAAATCATCAACTTTTGGCTGATCTTGATTTTCTATTATGAATCGACACACATCAAAAGCAATATCCTCAGGGCAATTTGAACCGGGCAATGAAATTAACGAATTTGACAAATTACGCATGGAAGCCTTATCTCCATCAACAACACCAATAAGTGATAAATTTCTTCTATCTATTTTACTATCAACAAATAATTTTTTTAAAGCCTCAGATGAAAAAGTTGAATCAACGAGTTCTAAACGATTAATAGCTCTAGCACACTTATTATCATAAGGTTCCGTTGTGGAAAAATATTCCAAAAGCACATTAAGAAAATCTCTTGCTTCTTCATCTTCTGTCAATATAGGAATTTTTTTACTGAAATAATCTCTATTTATCTTGTTTTCTAAGGCTGCTCTAATAGTAAATTCATTGACTTCATCTAAAATTCCAACTTTCTTTACATTATCAGAAAGGTATATTGTTTTATTTTTATGTCTATTGCATTCTTCTAATACATTAAGACTATGTGTGGTAAAAACAATATTTAAATTTTTATAATCTTTACATACAGTATCAAACAAATCGATTAGTTTTATTTGAAATTCAGGATGTAATGTTGCATCTAATTCGTCTATTAATAATATTCCAGGAACATCTTGATACTCCGGTTTTAATGATTCAGCAAAATATTTTAAAGAATAAAGAGCATTCAAAATAATCATCAAATTATCTTCGCCAGCAGAAATAGTATTTGAATCAATCCCCTTCTTATTAGTTGAAAATGTTCCTCTTTTTTTTACATCGCCCATTTGTTCATATTCCAATTGATCTATTTTATAACAAGTAAAATCTTCATAGGATTTTAAAAGTTCTTTTTGATATTTCTCTGGTAAAGCATATTTTAAATTTGAAATATTATCACTATTTGCATATTCTCCATAAGAATATAATCTTCCTAATCCAAGGTATATTACAAGTCCATAGGGTAATTTTTCATTTGAACCACTATCATATTTAGGAATAATACGATATCTATATTTTTCTTCTTGATTATGCTTTCTAAATTTTAAAACCTGACCATTGGCATAGGTACATTCATAGTAATTACCACTATACCCTATTGCAGGATCATTATATACCTTATCGCCTTTATTTAATTTTTCTATTTTAGGATTAATTACCTGATTAACTTTTTTTATGATTTTCATACAATTTGTGTCAGTAAAAAAATCCTTATTATTTTCAATTTCTTTATACGAATTGCTAATTATATAAAGTAATGAACTTTTGCAAGTCCCATTCGTACCCATTATAGAAATTAAGCCACTTCCAAGATTAATCTCTAAATTTTCTAACCTTTTATATTTAAGAAATTCTATTTTTTCTATCATAATACTCCCCACTTTGTCATATGCATAATTCAATATAAAATTAGCCTTATTTTTCAAATAGATAATTTTATAATATCACATTTAATTTTTTTGTAAATATTAAATACTAAATTATATCGGTCATTTTTTAATCATATTGTCGACAAATTAAGAAAATTATTTAAACTTTTACAAATTAATATATTTATATTTTTAAAAATCTAGTATAATAAAGCCTTAAAGGAGGAAGTATTGTGAAAACACACAGAAATATATTGAAAATTTACATAATTTTAACGCTTGTTTCATTACCAATAATCATTATAATGGACGCTAACAATAAAATATGTAATATTGCTTTATCAGTTTTAACATCATCAATAGTGGCTTTTTTAATCGAACTTGCTAATTATATATCGTTATTAAACGAAAATAAAAACAAATTGTACTCAGCCCTTTATTTTACCAAATATACTACTATTTCCCTTTTATCCGATATTAACAACGCTAATCATATGCCATTTACTAGTGTTCCCCAGTTTTCAATGATAAACAATATTCAAAACAGTTTTAATAACTTTTTATTAATTGATAATGATTATTATTGGTTTTCAAAGAAAAATGAAAATCTCGGTTATATAAAGAAGACTATGCATAATAGCGTTCAAAACATTATTTTATCTTATCAAAAATTTAGCATAGCATTTAATTTATTTAAAATTTCAAAATTACAATGCAATGATAAAATACAGCAAATTGATTTATCATCAGTAAATGAAATAAACCTTATTAAGGAAGCAGCAAACTTACTTTTAAATGAGATTGAAGATACAGCCAGAATTCTTTTTACCAAAGATCAATTAAACAAATGGACAATTGAAAGTAACATTATAAACAATAGCATTATAAATTGTAAAGCAACTATTAATTATAAATAATATATCATAATAAATAAATTTTATTAAACAACAATTCTTGATAATCTGCTATGGGATAATTTTTTATCAACCTATGATATTAAAAGGCTTTAAGCCTTTTTAATTTTTAATTACTTATATTTTTTGGAGCTATGATAACTTTTAAGACACGAAATTTTGGACATCTTTGCTTATTGTTTTTACTTATAACTGATACAACTTTTATTATTTTATTACATTCCATGACCTCATTTCTAAAATGAGTTTAACAAAAAGGAGACAACTTTCTTCAAGTCATCTCCACACTAAATTATCGAGCTTAACAAGAAAAACTCCCCGATAGATTATCAAGAACCACCATTTTTAAGGTCATCCTATCTGCAACATATCAATTTCTTCCCTTTTGATTTTTTAAAAATTTATTTTTAACTTTATAAAAAGCAGTAATCAAAAATGATTTATTTAATATAATACAGAAAGCAATAACAAATAATAAATTAAGAATGTTAGCATATAAATTATTAACAAAATACAAAGCTGAACTTATAAAAAAAGCTATAAAGAAAACCAATATTTTTTTAAAATTCAATTTTATTTTTAAGTATTTTTTTATATCAATATACCTATATATTGCCATTATCAAATAAGCAATCAATGTTGATACAGAAGCAGCATACAATCCAAATTTTTTTATTAATAATAAATTTATCAAAATATTTAAAATTGCTGAAATTATTGTAGTATTTGCAACTTGTTTTACCATTTTTAAAGCAATATATACACCACCAAGTAAACTTACTAAAATATTAAAAATATTTCCTAAAAGAAGAATTGGTATATAATTAAAACCTACTCTGTAACTTTCACCTACCATTAAATCAAAAACAAATGGTATCATTACCATCATAATAATTGAAAAACTGGCAAATAAAATAAATATGGAATTCATCATATCTGACAAAAACTCTTCTCTGTTCTTATCATTAATGTGCAAACTTGCAGTCTCTTGCCAAGATGTACTAAAAATGGCAAAAACTGTATTAACTATATTTGAA
>CAKOSD010000002.1 GCA_934101745.1 uncultured Bacilli bacterium
TCCAGGTCCATTGCTTGTTTGACTACCGTTTTGAACTCCTACACTAAACATATAAACATATTTTAATTTATTAAATGTGTTTTTAGGTGGAGCTATCCTAATTGCCGGAATTATTGGTGGCAAATTTTTCGATGCTATCAAAAATTGTCTATTTATGGGAGTTATTATTGCCAATAGCGTTATCAGTACTATTCAAGAAGTAATTTCTAAAAAAATCATTGATAAGTTATCAGTTTTATCAGCCTCGAAAGTTAGTGGCATCAGAGATGGTAAACCAGTTGAACTAGGTGTTGAAGAAATTGTTTTAGATGATATTTTAGAATATAAATTAGGTAGTCAAGTTGTTGTTGATAGTATTATCCGAGAAGGGACGGTTGAAGTTAATGAATCCTTTATTACCGGGGAATCTAAGGCTATAACCAAGAAAAAAGGTGATACACTTTTATCCGGAAGTTTTATCGTCAGTGGCTTTTGTACCGTCCAAGTTATTCATATTGGCGCTGATAACTATATTTCTAAAATAAGTAAAGAGGCTAAATACGATAAAAAGGCTAACTCGGTTATAATGAGTTCCTTTGAAGGATTACTAAAAGTATTATCTATAGCCATTATACCGGTAGGCATCCTTTTAATGGTAAATCAACTAGAAGTTACCAATAATTTTACAAGTGCCGTATTTAACACTGTTGGTGCCTTAATTGGCATGATACCCGAAGGGCTTTTACTTCTAACTAGTTCGGTAATGGCTGTAAGTGTGGCCAGACTGGCTAAATTTAATGTCTTGGTTCAACAATTGTATTGCATTGAAACATTGGCTAGAGTTGATGTTATTTGCCTTGATAAGACCGGAACTATAACCTCCGGAAAAATGAATATGAAAGAATTTATTCCGGATAAAGGAGTGAAAAAAGATTACGCTGATCGAGTTCTAAGTAACTTTTGCTATGCTTTTAAAAATGTTAATGATACTCTAAAGGCTATTCAAGAAAAATATACTATTAAAGGTAACTGGGAGCTTAAAGATGTTATCGAATTTTCATCTAGTCGTAAATATAGTGTTGCCACTTTTAAAGAAGAAGGAACCTTTTTTCTAGGAGCCCCTGAATTTGTTTTAAAAGAACAAGTAAAAAAATATAGTGAAATTTTGGATAAATATAGTGATTATCGGACTTTGGTTTTAGCCAAAGAAGGCAAAAATACTAAACAAGTTTTAGGCTTTGTTATTATTGAAGATGAAATAAGAAAAACAGCCCCCGCTACTTTAGCCTACTTTAAAGAGCAGGGAGTTCGAGTAAAAATTATTAGTGGTGATAACTTTAAAACTGTAGCCTCGATTGCTAGAAGGGCTGGTCTAACCGATGTTAATGGGGTTGATGCTAGGACAATTACCGAAGAAAATGTCGGGGAAGCGGTTTTAAAATATGATGTCTTTGGGCGAGTTACTCCCGAACAAAAGAAAATGCTTATTAAAGCCTTACAAAATAATGGTCATACGGTCGCCATGACTGGCGATGGGGTTAATGATGTTTTAGCCTTAAAATCCGCTGATTGTTCCATTGCCATGGCCAGTGGTTCTGATGCGGCGAAAAACGTTAGTCAATTAGTGTTACTTGATTCTAATTTTGCATCCTTACCAGAAGTAGTAGCCGAAGGCCGTAGAACCATTAATAATGTGGAAAGATCAGCCTCTTTATTACTAATTAAAACCATATTTACATCTATTTTGGTATGTGTTTGTATCTTAACAAAGAGTGAATATTTTTACTTGCCAATTCAGTTAAGCCTAATTACCACTTGTACCATTAGCGTTCCTTCCTTCTTCTTAGCCCTTGAACCTAATCATAATCGGGTTAAAGGAAATTTTATGTTAAAAGTAGTTAGTAAAAGTATCCCTCCTGCTTTAACGGTAGTATTTAATGTTATTATGATTTTACTATTTAGAAATCAGTTTAATATAGATGCTGATTTAACTAGTACTTTAATTGTCATCATGACTGGTACCACTGGATTTATTAATCTATCCCGAATAAGTAGACCTTTTAATACTTTTAGAATTATTTTGTATACAGTATTATTATCATTATTCTTATATGTTATTGTCTATCATAGTAGTTTCTTCTATTTAAGTCAAATTAATTTTAATACGATTCTTTTATATACCGTATTTTATATTTGTAGTATATGGGTATTTGATAAATTAACGTATCTTATTGATTTTATCTTAAAGACTTTTGATAAAGAATATATTGGTAATTAATATAGTTAAATAAGATTGTCTTAAATAAAGGCAATCTTTTAAAAAAATAATAAACTAATGTAAAAAGGCTGGAGTTAATAGCCTTTATTTGATATTATAGATTTACAACTTGGAAGTGAAAAAATGAAACTAGAAGAAATAAAGAATCCAAAATTTTTAAAAGACTTAGATTATCCTGAATTAGATAAATTAAGTACAGATATAAGAAATTTTCTAATTGAAAACGTTTCCAAAACTGGGGGACACTTATCATCAAACTTAGGGATAGTTGAATTAACAATGGCTATTCACCGTAATTTTGATTGTCCTAAAGATAAGATTATCTTTGATGTTGGCCATCAAGCCTATGTTCATAAAATCTTAACCGGACGCGCCAAAGACTTTAAAAACTTGCGTAAACTCAATGGTCTATCAGGATTTCAAAAAATGAGTGAGTCTGTTTATGATAACTATGAGGCCGGACATTCTTCAACCAGTCTTTCAGCGGCGTTAGGTTTTGCTCTGGCTCGAGATATGAAAAAAGAAGATAATAACGTCATTGCCGTTATTGGCGATGGTTCTATTGGTAACGGCCTGTGTTATGAGGCCTTAAATCATATTGGGGATGCCAAGACTAAATTAATTGTTATTTTAAATGATAATGAAATGAGTATCTCTGAAAATGTTGGGGCTCTTCATAATACCTTAGATAAAATTAGAAGTACTAAAAAATATCATAAAACCATTGAATATACGAAAAGTATCTTACAACGTATTCCCGTAGTTGGTAAATACTTGTATCGTTTTATGAAATATATAAAAGAATCATTTAAAAAACTTTATATGAAAGAAGGCTACTTATTCGAAGAGTTTGGTCTTAATTATTATGGACCAATTAATGGTCATGATTTTAAAGAATTAGATAAATACTTACAAATGGCTAAAAATGAGTCGCAACCCGTTTTACTTCATGTTATTACTAAAAAAGGTAAAGGTTATAAGTATGCTGAAGAAGATAAAATTGGTCTTTGGCATGGCGTTGGTCCTTTTGATATTAAAACTGGTAAAATGTCTGGTAGTTTGGATGGCAAGATTTTTTGGAGTGATGCTATTACGAAACATCTGATTAATATTGCCAAGAAAGATAAAAAGATTATTGCTATAACCCCGGCTATGGCTAATGGGAGTAAACTAAACTGTTTTAAAGAAAAATATCCTGACCGCTTTATTGATGTGGGTATTGCTGAGGAACACGCCCTAGTGCTTTCTAATGCCTTTGCTATCTCCGGAGCAAAACCTTTTGTTTCCATTTACTCAACCTTTTTACAAAGAGGTTATGATGAAATTCAGCAGGATCTAGCCCGAATGAATGGTAATGTCGTTATTGGGGTTGACCGCGCCGGAATTGTGGGCGAAGATGGTGAAACCCATCAAGGAATTTTTGATGTTGCTATCTTAAATAACATTCCTAATATAATTATTATGGCCCCACATAATAATAAAGAAGCCGCCGATATGCTATATACTGCCTTTAAAACCAAAGGCTTAGTAGCCATTCGTTATTCTAAAGATAAAATTTTCTATGAAGAAACCACTTATGAATTACAAACCATTGGTTCCTGGGAAATTATGGGTTATCTGGAAAGAATTATAAATAATGGTTATTTAATTAGTTATGGTGATTTTTTGAATATGGCCTTAGAAATTAGGGACGAATTAAAGACCAAAAATATATATTTAAATGTCATTAATGCTCGTTATATAAAACCAATGGATATTAAAGTTTTAAAAATGTTAGTAAAACAAAATAAACCCGTGTTTGTTTATGAAGAAGTAGTAAGTACCGGCTCTTTAGGTAGTGAAATAGCCAAATACTTATTAGAACAAGGTTTTAACAATATCTATGAAAATTATGCTGTACCTGATGAATTTATTAAACAAGGTAAAAGAAATGAAATTATTAATTTACTACACCTAGATAAAAATAGTATAATAAAAAATATAGAAAAGAAGATGAAAAAATGCAAATAGAAGTAAAAACCGTTAAACTATGCGTAATGGTACCTGTAGAATATACCGAATCCTTAAGAAGTGCCATTGGTAAATATCCCTGTGGGATTCAAGGCAATTATAGTGAATGTATGAATATTACAAGATGTAATTGCACCTTTCGCCCCAATGATTTTGCTAATCCCTTCAAAGGAAGCAAAGGCGTTTTAGAACGTTCAGTTGAGGATAAAATTGAAGTTGTCTGTGATATTTCTAAAGTAAAGGGTTTAATTAAAGTAATTAAAGAAAATCATCCCTATGAAGAAGTAGGAATTGATATTTATCCCTTAATTAATTTAGATTACTTTAATGATTAAAATAGAAAAACATACAATATAATAGGTGATAATAAATGGGTGATATAATAGTTTTTTATACGAAAGAAGAACAAGAAATTTTAAAAAAAATTGCGGAAAAAGAAATCTTAAAAGGTAATATCTTAAGACAGGCTAAAAATCCTCACGATAATACTATTTTTGAAGCAGCAGAAGATATTAATATCGAAATTCAAGAATTATTAAATATTCTCGAGGCGAAAAGAGAGGAAAACTCCAAAAGAAGAGTTATTAATCAGAGAAAATTACAAAGAAGATAAAATTTAAAATGGATAGTTTAGTAAATATTATCCATTTTTTTCTTAATGAAGATTATATTGTGATATACTATCTTTATAGGATAGGAATTATATATGAATAAAATTAGTTATGTAATAAAAAGAATTAGTAAAATGGACTACCAAAAGATGTTTAAAACCATTAAAGATATTAGTAAAGAAACGAAAAAAAGTAAATTATTTATCCTTAATGATATGATTTATTGCGGCTTTAAATATCAAGCCGGATATTCTGATTATAAATTATATAAAATGTACAATATGAATGCAAATGAAAGAAAAACTATTGTTACGAGAGGAATAAATAATAATATTGTTAAAAAATATAATAATAAATCTTATATAGACTGCTTTGAAAATAAAGCCTTGTTTAATAAGTTATTTAATAAGTACTTAAATAGAGAATGGCTTTTTTTAGAAGAGGCTAGTTTAGATGATTTTAAAGAGTATGCTAGGAAAAGAAAAGAAATAATTGTTAAACCATTATCTCTATGCTGTGGCAGAGGAGTGGAAAAAATTAATCTAAAAGGCCAAGACTTAGCCCGAGTTTATGATGAACTTTTAAAAAATGGTCAGACTTTAATTGAAGATGTAGCCCAGCAAAATGAGACCTTAAATAAAATTTATCCATATTCAGTAAATACTTTAAGAGTAGTTACCTTAAAAGGTCATGTAGTGTGTATTTTCTTACGCCTCGGTAATAATGGTAATGTTGTTGATAATTTTAATCATGGGGGTATGGTCGTACCCGTAGATGTTATAACTGGTAAGATAAATTATCCTGCTCTTGATAAAGATGGTAATACGTATGAAATTCATCCTATGACTAAGGAAAAGATTACTGGTATCACAGTTCCAATGATTGAAGAAGTAAAAAAGCTATGTATAGATGCTTGTCAAGTTGTTCCCGAAATAGGCTATGTAGCCTGGGATGTTTGTCTTGGAAAAACTAAACCTTGCCTAATTGAAGGTAATGATTTTCCCGGTCATGATCTGTATCAATTACCGGTCCATCGAAAAGGCAATATTGGCTTATTACCAGTATTTGAAAAAGTTATGCAAGAAGATTAACTTAAGATTTAATAATATTCATAATTTAAAAAATATATGATACAATTATAGTGATTAGAGAGTAGGCGTTTTATGAAACATTTTTTTAGAATATTGGGTTTATTATTATTTTTTCCACTTATTGCTTTTGCTGAAGGGGTAGAAGATTATTATATTAATGCCACCGTCGAAACAGATGGTTCCTTATTAGTGGAAGAATATTTTACTTTAAGCGGTAGTTATAATGGTTATGAAAGAATAATTAACTATCGTAATAGCAAGGCTACCCCCTTTAATATTAATGCTAATAGTTATGGGGGCTCAACCATCCATAATGGTAGTGGGCTTGAGGTATTAGAAGTAGGAGGGGCCGACCATTATTTTAAAGGCAATTTTAACAATTTAAGTATTGATAACTTTATCTATGATGATGAGGCTCAAAAAGGAGATTATGGGTTTTATAATTATGAGGCCACTTCCAATGGTAAAGATATTCTGATATATAATCCTTCGCGTAAAGGTAAAGCCTTTTATATAAAATATCGCCTTAAAAATATGGCTATTCTTTTTAATGATATTGGGGAAATTGGGTGGAATGTTGTTGGTGATGCCTTTAAGGAAGATATTGAAAATTTAACGATAACATTAAATGTTCCTGGCAATACCAGTGAATTAAAGGCTTGGGCTCACGGTCCCTTAAATGGTTTAATAACAGTTGATAGTAAGGAAAAAGCCACCTTTACCATAAGTAATTTAAGTGCTTATACATCCATTGATATTCGTAGTACTTTTAATCCTAGCGTTATTGCTAATAGTACCAAGAAGTATGATACTAATGCTTTAGATAAAATCTTAGTATATGAGGAGGAAAAGGCCGAAGAAGCCAATGAATTAAGAAGACAAAATGAGGCTAAAAACGAGACCGTCGCTTTAAATTATTTAAATACTTTTAAAAATGATATTACTAGAGAAAATTATCGCCTTGCTTATAATGCTATTAGTATTTTAATGGAAGGTGCTACCAAAACTAGTTATTTAGAAGAATTAAAAATATATAAAGAAAAATTAGATATAATCGAAGAAGAATATGCCACTAAAGCCTTAGAAAAGTTAAGTCAAAATTTAAATATGAACAATTACAGTGAGGCAAACAGGGCTATAAGTGTTTTAGATAATACAATCAAAATAGAAAAATTTCAAGAACAATTAAAAACTTTATATATTAAATTAGAACAAAAAGAAAAAAGAAATGATAATATCCGTTGGACGGGGGCTATCGCTTTAATGTTGTACACCGGATATTTGGCAACTGTAATCTATAAAAACTTTAAAAAAGATCCTGAAGTAGATTTTAATAATGATTATTTAAGAGAGATTCCTGATACCGCAACCCCCGAAGATGTATCTTATTTGTTTGATAAAAACATAAGTGATAAGGCTATGTCAGCATCCATTATGGACTTGATTAGAAGAAAAGTTATTACCCAAGAAAAAATTGATGCTAAAAATTATCGTTTAATTTTACATAGTGATATTCCTCTTAGTGTTAAAGATAGTAAACTAGTAAAAGTTATTTTTGGTAACAAAGCCGAAATAACTACTAAAGAAATGAAAAAAAATGCTCGATGTTCTTATAACTCGGTTATTAACAACTATAATTCTTATAAAAAACAAGCCCTAAGTGACGCTAGCGATAGGAAATATTATGAAGATAACATTGGTAAAGAAAAAATGAATAGTAACTGGTCTTTTAAACCGGGTATAATAATTACTGTGGTGTTACTTGGATGTATTTTTCCGCCAATCTTTATCCTGGCTTTTATGGTTTTAATTGGTTATGGAATTTATAAATATATTAAAGGCTTTAAAACTAATACTTCTGGAGGTATTGTTACTACTAATTTAATTGTCATCGGTTTAATAAGTCTTGGCTTGTCTATTTATATTTCAATTGCTAATTTAATGTATAAAACAGCGGTATTTGGTTATTTACTTTTATTATTAATAGTAATTTGTGTTGGCGTTTGGTACGCTATTCCTAGTAAGAGAACTTACGAAGGGGCTCTGGCTTATAAAAAATGGAAGGCTTTAGAAAAGTTCTTAAAGGATTTTGGTTCCTTTGCTGATAAAGAAGTACCAGAAATTGCTTTATGGGAAAAATATTTAGTTTATGCAACCCTTTTTGGCTGTGCTAAAGAAGTATCTAAAGTTATGGATATGCGCTTTAAAGAATATAATACAACGGGTATTGATTATTACGATTCCTGGGTTACCAGTTATTATATAAACGATTTAATAAGTTCATCAGTAAGAACATCAGTTGCTAGTGCTCAAAGCGCTAAATATGCCAGTGAATCATCATCTAGTAGTGGCTCTTGGTCAAGTGGTTCCGGTGGCGGCGGCGGCTTCTCATCAGGTGGCGGTTCCTTTGGTGGTGGCGGCGGCGGCGGTCGTTTCTAAAAAGCCCCAAACATATTAAAAGATAAAATAGTCATAAGTATTTAAAAATATTTATGGCTATTCATTTTAAATTGAGGATAAAAGGTGTTAAATGAAAAAAATATGGATTTTATTAATAATGTTGTTATGCCCTTTAGTTATTAAAGCCGAAAACATTGAAGACTATTATATTAATGCAACCTTAAATAGTAATGGGGATTTATTAGTAGAAGAATATGTCCTTTCCAAAACCAATAGTGGTTATTGGGAGAAAAATATTTATTATCAAGAAAGCGAAAATTCTAGCAATAATCTAGAATATAAAAATTTAAATAACGCTAGTGGCATCGAGTTATTAACTGTCGGCAGTGTTCCTAAAGTTAAAAATGAAAAAGAAGAAATAACCGGCGTTAAAGAATTTACAAAAGTAAACGTGGCTAGTACTGGCGACAATAAAGTTTATCTTCTTAGAAATGATATTGATAAGGAATATTTAAGAGTTTATAAAACTAGTAATGAGGCTTACTATCTAAAATACATAATAAAAAATTTGGCTGTCAAATATGAAGACATAGCAGAAATATACTTTAGTATTTTAAAAAACAATCAAGATACAATAAAAAACTTAAAAATAACTATAAATTTACCTAATAATAATAAAGCGTATAGTTTTACTAAAGGTAAAAATGTTAAAAAAGTAACAAATAATAACTATAAGCTATCTTATCAATATAAAGATATTAAAGAACAGGAAGATATAAAATTAAGAATATTATTTAATAAAGATATAGTAAATAATAGTCCTAAAGAAAATAATTACCAAACATTAGCAGAAATACGAAGTTTTGAAAAACAAAATAGTAATATAATTAACAATGTTAATAAATTTTTGGGGATAATTATTGCTATTTTAACTATTATTAATTACTTCTTACTAGTTACATACACTCGACTTAGTATAATCGGTTATAAAGATATATTAAATATTTTAAAAGAAAAAATCAGTAAAAAAAATATTATATATACGGTATTAAGTTTAATTATAATAATAGGATTAATTTTCTTAAGAGTGCTTGGTATAACTTTATTACTTTTAAGTATTATTATAAGTTCTTATATTATAAATAGAAATAAGAAGGATAAAAGAATAAAATATTTAAGTATTATGTATATTCTTATAATGTTTATTTGTACTCTTAATTTAGTAAGAGCAAATAATATTATTTATCTAATTTTAAGTATCGCTGACATAATAAGTTTATATAGTCTAAGTCTAAAGAAGTTAAAATAATGTTATTGATATCATAAAAAGAGCAGAGCTCTTTTTATTTTTGACTAAATATTTGTCTTTGAAATTGCAACACTTTGGAAACACTATCCTTAAAAATAGCAAATTTGACAAATCAATTTATTTATGTTAGCATAGGCGCCAATAAGTAAAAAAGAGGTGTTTTATATGGAAGATGCAGTAATTAGAGATTATATAAGTTTCTTATTTGATGGTTATTTAAAAAGAAAACATGCCGGTACATTATATAGTGTAGATAGTATTGTTCCTCAAAAGATTATTGAAGCCTATTACCAATCAGTTAAAAATCCCCAATTTAAGGCAATATATGGGAATTTTAAACAGAAGTATTTGTATAATGAATCGAGAATTGATGTGACATTATCCAAACATGAGCGAGAAGGTCTAGCAGCAGCATATGATTATGTTGAAAATTATGATTTCGAAAGTAAGGATTTTAATATATTTGTTGAAGCCATGAGAATTCATCAACTATTATTTTCTAAGTGTCCGGGTAGTGATTTTGGAGGTACATTGCGACAAGATGATGTTTACCTTTTAAATACAGATATACAAATACCCCCAGCACCTGAGGCACGCGCTTATTTCCAATCTTATGGTGATAAAAACAATATTGAAAGACAATTACCAGTCGTTGATACGGAAAATATGATTACTATTTTTAATTATATAAATGCTTGTATTTATGTTACTACTGAATTAATCAGATATCAGCCATTTCCGGATGGTAATAAAAGAACATTTAGAACCTTACTAAATTTAATGTTTAAAAAGTATAATTTGCCACCAGTTTATATAAAAGTAAATGAGCGCAAAGAATATAAAGATGCTTTAATTAAGGCTATGAATGGTAGAAAATATCTTGATTTGTCTCAGTTCTACTATTACAAAATTTGCGATTCTATTTATGATTTAGACGTTTTACCTGATATAGAGGCAGCAAAAGCCGCTAAGAAAAATGAAAAATTAGCTTTAACATTGAAGCCATCTGATAAAAAACAAACTGACGATAATAAATAATTTAGGATAGTAATATAATTAAATTTATGTTACTATCTTTTTGGAGGAAAAAATTATGAAAATAGCGTTAATAAATGATAATTCCCAATGTGGTAAGAATGCTTTAATTTATAAAGCATTAAAGAAAGTTTGTGATAAATACAATTACGAAGTAATAAATTTGGGAATGAAGGATGAAAAAGATAGTCCAATTACTTATGTCGAAGAAGGTATTATGGCCGCAATTTTATTAAATAGTGGTATTGTTGATTTTGTAGTTACTGGCTGTGGTACTGGCGAAGGAGCCATGATGGCCTTGAATAGTTTTCCTAACGTATATTGTGGTCTTATAACGGACCCAACAAGTGCTTATCTTTTTAGTCAAATAAATGGCGGTAATGCCGTTAGTCTTGCTTACGCTTATAACTTTGGGTGGGGAAGCGAAATAACCTTAGAAAATATCTTTAATGAATTATTTAGAGAAGCATCTGGAGGCGGATATCCTAAAGAAAGAGCCGAAAGCGAAAGAAATAATCGAGAAATTTTAAAAAAAGTAAAAGGTGTTACGACTAGACCTTTACCTGAATGCTTAAAAGAACTTGATAAAACATTGCTGGAACATATTAGTAAAAATGATACTTTTATAGAAATTTTAAAGCAAAATAATAAAATAGAATACTTAGAAATTTTAGAAATTAAATAATAATTAAAAGTAAAAAAGAAAATTTAACCTTAGATATATTTTTAAAATTGGTTACTCTAAATAAAATGCAAAAACTCTCTAAGTAGAGTTCTTTTCTAAATTGACAAGTTATTATAAAATTGGTATCATTAATTAAGAATAGGAGGCTAGTATGAGTTTAGCAGTTGGAAAAGTGTTTACTTTATTGAATACCAAGTATGTAGTAATGAGTACTTTAGAAAAAGATGGTAAACATTATTTATTTGTTAATAAAATGATTGAAAATAAAAATACAGAAGAGTTTTTTGTTGTCTTAGAAGAAGAAGGAAGACTTCAATTTGTAGCAGATGATGCTTTAATTAATGAATTGGTGCCAATTTTTCAAAAAAAAGTACTTGAATTAGCAGCAAAAATAACAAAGAGGGAATAAAATATGAATGATAGTGAAATAACAAAACTAGAATTGGAAAAATTAATATATTTACGAGAAAGAGAATTAGGTATAAACTATGATCAGCAAGTAAAAGAATCAGAACTTATTGATAAAATTATGGTAGAAATGAGGAACAATCCTTCCTTAACCGCTGGCGTTGATTTAAGTAGGATGTCTATTATGGATAATTTAAACATTATCCTATATAATTTACAACGAGCAAATAATATAAAACCAGATAAAATCGTGACTGATAAAATAGATGGCTTAAATGCTGATATTAAGGAATATAGTGATATCATAGAAAGAGCCAAATTAAGAGCAGAGATTATTGAAAAATGCCGAGATACATGGAAAGGTGATTTTAGCCGAAAAATAAAGAGATTAAATAGAAGGGAAAATCTTACCGAACGTGAAAAAGAAGCCCTAAAAATATATAAAATGGAATTACAACTTAGCGAATTGATACGTAGTAATAAAGATGAAGCCTTAGCCTTTATAGAAAAATACAGTAGTCAATTAAATGAGGGCCTAAATAGTGAGATTGAATTATTAAATCAAAAAATTAAAAAATTTGCCCAAGCTCAAAATATTCCATTACTTCCTCAGAATGCTACTATTTTTAGTACCGCCAGAGAAGTACCTGAAGAAAATAATGCTTTAATGAATTTAGAAAGTAAGCAACTTACTAGTAGTAATATTAAATCTTTAATTAAATTAGGTATGGGAAATGGCAATGCCTTAACAATAAATGCTCAAATATCTAAACATCAAGAAAATGCTTTGGCTCTTGTTTACTTAAAACAAAAACTATTAAGTGCTGGAAATAACCCAATTATAATTTCTGAGATAGAAGAATTGGAAAAAGAACAACGATTAATCGCCGAAAAATTAGTTAATGAACTTATGATTAATAGTCAGAATTTACAAAATAATGACGGTAAAATAATGCTGGCTAATTTACCAAGAGATTTAAAAGAAGTTGACTATATATTAAATGCTCTTCAACCCATTGATGAAAAAGCCTTAGCAGTTAAACAAAGTGCTTTAGTTCAAAATGAAGATGATTTAAATAAAGATACCGCTTTAAGTGTGAAAGAAAAAAATAAAATTGAAGAAATAGCAGGAGAAATTATTGATGATGACAATGCAATTGAATTAACTGATAAGTATAGTAAACAGTTAGAACATTTCATTGGATTGTGCGCTAAAAATTTTCCAGAGTTATTTGCTGATAATAATTTGAATCTTTATATGGATAATCCTACACCGTATGATAAATTTATAGCTATGTATGAAAACTTGCAAAAACATTTAAATGAAAAGGAAGAGTACAAGAATGTAGCAGAGCTTTTTGAAAAATTTAAATCTTATTATGATAAATACATTAAAGAATTACAAGATTATAAAGAAAGATTATTACAAAATTTAAAAAAATTGCTTGTTATTTTTAAAGATGCTAAAGACAATAATCTTCAAGACGTTGCCGATAAATTAAGAAACCGTATTAATGCTCTTGAGGAAAAAATAAATGAGGTTGAGAAGGATCTAGATGCTGTTAGTTTAGAACTTGATCACGATAGAAATAAAGAAAAAATAGACAATCGTGATTTAGATAAAGATGAACCTTTTGAGGTTGAATTTAGAGAAATTGATCCTAAAGAAGAGGAAAAAGATTCAGATAAAGAAGAAGAAAAAGAAGAAGAAAAGGATGATGATAAAAAGGCAAGTCCTGCCGGTAACGAAACTAAACCCGGTAATGATGAGGCCCCAGAAAAAGAAGGACCTAAACAAATCGGGGCCGGGGCAAATGATAATCCTGAAGGTCATAATGATTCTTCCGATGATACTATGCCTGGTGACGGTATAAAAGAAGAAGGAAAGGATGATCCTAAAAAAGAACCGGTAATACCTTTATTACCACCTCATGTTATTAAATTAACTGATGAACAAAAGGCTGCATATGAGGAAATCGTAAGACAAGGTATTGGTAAATTTAGTAATACCGAATTTACCGATAATGAGGTTGCTGATTTTGTTAATAATCATCCTTTAATAAGCAAATTTGCCGGTCCTGATGACGCTCAAATAAAAGAAAATATTAAGAATGATATTTTGAAATATTGTAAAAAATTTGAACCAGAAATTCCAGAAGATGATGAAGAAGAAAAGAAAGACTGGAAAGCCTTATTAGGATCTATCGCTATTTTTACAGGTGGCTTTGCTACAGGTATGGCCCTATCTTGTGTACCAGGAATTGGTACAATTAGAATGGCTATGGCAACGGCTAAATTAGGAGTTAGTGCTGTTAATTTTGTGTCTGAAAAATTAGGCCATGGTAAAATTATCAACATTAGCCAAAAAGTTGAACAACTTAAAAATAGTAAATTTGCTAAGAAACATCCTAAAATCGCCGCTGGTGTAGATAAAGCATACGAAGTTTTAACCAGCAAAGAATTTAATTTATTTGTTAATGGTGTTTCGGCCGGTTATATTACTGGTAATATTATCGAAATGGTTACCGGTAAAACAGTATTGGAAAACATAAAATCAACTCTAAAACCAGAAGAAACTGTGGTTGATACTCCATCCCAAAATTTCAATCAATCGGGAAGTCCAGAGCCTTCGACTCCTGAGGTGACTACGCAAGTGCCAGACGACATTCCAGTCGACTTAACGCCTGTTCAAGGACAAACTTATGATTTAAGCGAAATTGCTAAAGGCTATGTAGCATCAGGTAATAAAGATGCTGTTAACCTAATTACTAGTGCCGGCAAGGATGCTGTATTTGACCGGGCTGTAACCGCCAGTGATGGAAGTATTTGGTATCATTTTAAACAAGCCAATGGTCTTGGATATGCTTGGTTTCCTAAAGACGTCGTTGAAGAAGTAATTGGTAAATCAATGTCACATTAGAAAGGAATAATATGAAAAATAGAATAATTGAACTTGAAGATGGTACGATGTTTTATGTACTAGAAAGAGAAACTTATCAAGATAAAAACTATATTTTAGGACTTAAATGTGATTTGAAAAACGATACTATAGATACAAGTAATATGCGAGTTTTAGAAATATATACAGAAAACAATGAAATAAAAACTAAGGCGATTGATGATAGTATAGCAAATAATATCGTAGCGGCCTTATTAACTAAACTAAGAAGTGAAAATTAAATAATAATTAAAACAAGTAAATCCCCATAATGGTTCTTTACTTGTTTTTTTGTTACAATTTTAAAAAAAATTTAAAATATAAAATTCATTCGTGTTATACTTATATGGTAAAGAAATTAAAAGTAGAATATAAACTTTTATTTTAAGAGGTATTTTATATGAAAAAAATAAGTAAGCAAATTAACACCGAAGAAATAACTAAAGAATATTTAGAAATATCAAAATTAGATATTAATGAAAATTACCAGATTTTAAATACTAGAATAGAAGGTATTACGTCTAAAGAGGCTAAAAAAAGACTAGAAGAACATGGTAAAAACATAACTATAAAAGAAGATAAGAAGGGACCAATATATTTCTTTTTAAATTCTTTAAAAGATGAATTTGTTTTAATCTTAATTTTTCTAAGTATAATTAACTTTCTTTTAGGTGATACTTTAGGTTCCATAATCATCTTTGCAATAGCCATTATCAGTGCCGGAGTAAGATTCTTTCAAGATTATTCAATTTATAAATTTAATCAAAATTTAAAACAAAGTATAATTTCTAAATGTTTAGTAGTTCGTAATAATAAAGAGATGGAGATTAATATAACAGATGTAGTAGTCGGAGATATTGTAAAACTTACCGCGGGTTCTATTATTCCAGCTGATATCAAATTAATCGAGACAAAAGATTTATTTATTAATCAGTCAGTTTATACTGGAGAGAGTATTTTAGTAGAAAAAACTAAGAATAGTTCTGAAAATTGTAACCTTGATTTATTTAATATACCTAATATCGCCTTAATGTCTTCTAGCGTGGTTAGTGGTTTAGCAACCGGATTAGTAATTAAAACCGGATTTGATAGTTATTTAGGCAAAGTAGGCAGTAAAATAAAGTTTAATAAAGATAACACTAATTTTGACAAAGGAATTAAAAGTATTTCAAAGTTACTTATTAAATATATGATTATAGTATGTTTATTTGTTATTGTCGTTGATGGAATAATAAAACATAATTTTAATGAGGCCTTGCTCTTCGCTTTATCTGTTGCCGTTGGAATAACACCTAGTATGTTGCCAATGATTGTTAATGTTAATCTGGCAAAAGGCAGTAAAAGGCTTGCTAAAAAGAAAACTTTAGTAAAAAATATTTCTTCTATTCAAAATTTAGGTTCTATTGATATTTTGTGTACTGATAAAACGGGTACTTTAACAGAAAATAGAATCGTTTTACAAGAATATATTGATGCTTCTGGAAAATCTAGTATGAATGTTTTAAAATATGCCTATCTTAATAGTGTTTATAGTACAGGCATTAAAAACTTAGTTGATAAGGCTATCCTTAATTATGGTAAAATGCATAATATTGATAAAAAAATTGAAAAATATGAAAAAATAGATGAAATACCCTTTGATTACACCCGAAAAAGACAAAGTGTTGTGGTTAAAAACCGCAGTGGTTATTTAATGATTACGAAGGGGGCCTTAGAAGAAATAATCAGTAAGTGCAAATGGGTAATGGATAAGAATGCTAAGATTAAACTTAATCAAAAAAAGATTGAAACGATCAGAGATAAAGCCTCCCAAATGGCTGGTAATGGTATGCAAGTAATTGCTCTGGCCACCAAAGAAACCTATCCAGGTAGTGATAATTTTAATACCACCTATGAATCTGATATGACTTTTATTGGTTTTGTAGCATTTCTCGACCCCGCCAAGAAAGGAGTTAAAGAAACTCTAATTAATCTAAGTAAAATAAATGTTAAAACAAAAATTTTGACTGGGGATAATCCTTATGCTACTAAAAATATTTGTAATCTGGTTGGCTTAAATGGAAATGATATCTTGACCGGTAACGACATCGATAAAATGACTGATGAAGAATTAATGACCAAATTAGATACAACTGATGTTTTTGCCAGAATGAATCCTATTCAAAAAGAAAGGGTCGTAACTCTTTATAAAAAATGTGGTCACGTAGTTGGTTATATGGGGGATGGTGTTAATGATGCTCCTTCCTTGTCCAGTGCTGATGTGGGAATCTCGGTTAATACTGCTGCTAGTATCGCCAAAGAATCAAGTGATATTATTATTTTAAAGCAAAGTCTTACTGTAATTTATGATGGTATTATTGAAGGTCGCAAAGTTTATGGTAACATTATCAAATATATGAAAATGGCTTTAAGTGGTGATTTAGGAGATGTTTTTAGTATCATGTTAGCAAGCATTTTCTTACCATTTTTACCGCTTATCCCCATCCAAATGTTATTACAAGATTTTATTTACGACTTTTCACAATTAGGTATTCCCGATGATAACGTTGATACTGAATTTTTGTTGGCCCCTAAAAAATGGAATGTTAAAAGCATTTCTAGGTTTATGATTATTATGGGTTTAACAAGTAGCGTAATAGATGCCTTATCCTTTCTTTTATTTCTATTTATCTTTAAATATAATAATGTTTCGATGGCACCATATTTTCAAACCGCTTGGTTTGTAACTTGCTTAATAACTGAATTATCTATTATCTTTAATATTAGAACTTCAAAAGTACCATTTACAGAATCTAATGCCTCACCTAAATTATATGTTTTGACGATATTTTCGATGGTATTAACTATCATAACTCCCATTCTTTTAAGCAAAATAAAATCATTTGATTTCGTTATATTACCAGCGAGTTTTTATATTTGCTTAGTAGCGCTTGTTCTTTTATATTTTTTACTTGTTTTATTAATTAAAAAACTTTATATAAAAAAATATGGAGAGTGGTTATAATGATTGACCAACTGCTTGATGGTTTAGCAAAATCCAAATTCCGAGGTTCATTTCACCTAAATATTAAAATGAAGGAGTATGTTAAAGAGAAGGGGATAGCCAAAATAGAAAGTGATGCCTATGATTTAATTACTAAAAGACTAGCACCGGCCAGTCCTAAAAACGATGGCAAGCAAACTCCTATGCGTCAAGTTCACCCAGTATTTATTGCCCAGCACGCTTGCGGTTGCTGCTGTCGCGGGTGTTTAGAACGTATTCATCATATTCCTAAAAACCGCGAACTATCCGAACTAGAAATTGCTTATATTGTTAAGGTTATAACGACTTGGATTAAAAGAGAAATGTTAAAATAAGAATATTAGATAGCACTGCTTTAATTACTAAATGATATTGGATAATCTCTGATATCATTTTTATTATCTTTTTTTGATTAATAAATCCATGTTGCTTATTAATTTTAATTTTGTTAGAATAGACTTAAGTGAAAGAGAGTTGTTTGTTTATGAAAGAGTTTAATAATCCCATTATCAAAGAAGAAGTAATTAGACATAAGAAAAATATTTATATAGGTCTATTTTTATTAGGACTTTGCTTAGTTTGTATTATGTGGGGAGCATTTGTCTCTAAAGAGGCTAAAGAAAATATGGTTAGTTTTCATGATGTTATAGTTAATCAAAATGATAAAGAAAATGTTTTAAGTTATGTAGATACTGATATATTCCCTTATTTATTTGCTACGAATGATGATAACAATGGAAATTTTTATTTAATTAGAGATAATAAATTTATGTATGTTGCTTACATGAGCGATTATGATTATGAGCGTCTTAAAGATGAAAAATTGTATACTGATAATAAGACTGAAAGGGTAATCGGAGTTTCGACTTTGGTACCAACAGAAGTTAAAAAGTTGGCTGTTGAAACCATTAATGAACTATGGCCGGATGAAGAAATAACTCTTGCTGATTATGAATATTATTTTGGCAATGTTTATTTAGATATGACATCAGATGCCGTAGATGTTGCCTTTTGGCAAATCTTTTTAGCCTTTATTTTGGGACTTTGTGGTACCACTTTTATAATAATTGGTTTAATTAACAAAAAAAGATTTCTAAAAAATATAAATAAATTATCACTCGAAGATAAAAAGAAGATTGATGCTGAGACTTTGAATAAAGATGCCTTTTATTACGCTAATATTCATTTATATTTAACGCCAAATTATATTATATTAATGAACGGTACTTTTAAAATAATACCTTATAGTAGTCTAATATGGCTATATACTATTGAACAAAGAATTAATGGCATAAAGTCTACTAAATCAATAATAGCGGTAACAGATGAGGCCAAAACGTATAATATTGCGGTAGTTCCTGCTTTAACTAAAAAGTATATGGAAGTCTTTGATGAAGTATTTACAACTATTAGTAATAAAAATACCGAAATGTTAGTTGGTTATACTCCTGAAAATTGTAAGGTTATACATGATGAGATGAAAAAAATTAAGCAAAATAAAAGACTGACAAAATAAATAAAAACTATTTAGTAAGATTTAAATTATTCTTATTAAATAGTTTTTTTGTTAAATAACCAAAAAAGAAAAGAGTTCCAAAATTTAGAACTCTTAATCAGTAATGTTACAACTATCGGCAATAGTAAATGTACGTGAAATACTATAAGTTTTACCATTATAACGTACATTATAAGTTATTTTATATTTACCATTTAACGATAAATTAATACGTTTGACAGTTTCATTAGTTTCAGTATTAGTAATAGTACTATCTAAGACTTTGATTTCATTAGTAATGTTATTACCATTAATATCAGTAGCCGTAATTGTTGTGTTATCGTTATAGTAAGAATTATTTGTTATTCGACTGCGACATTCATCTTTACTTGATATCTTTAATGAAATACCACTAGCGGAAGAACCACCTGTACCAGTAATTATCTTAAGACCACTTGAAGCATTATCTTTAAAGATTGAATAATTAGCCTTAACAACAAAGGTATAATTTGTTCCGCCATCACCTTGATATATATAATTAGTATCCTTAGTCTCCGCAATAAATTGAAGTTTATCACCAGTTTGAAGGTAAATAGAATATCTCAATTCACCAATATACTGATTATTATAAGATAAACGATTTTGATAATATTTAGAAGGTGAGTACTTATAATTATCATTGAAATATTTTTGCAAGTATTCACTATTAATAGCATCAGGAGTATTTATTCCATTCCAAGATAAGTAAATAGTCGAACCATTAGTTGTTGCTTTACCATTCGTAGGATTTTCTAATTGTTGGTATCTAATAGATGTTTCTGTTGGTTCTGTACCTTTCTTAAATATCTCGGTCATCCGCATACTACTTGGAGTATAAGCGCTAGGAAGTTGTAAAGGTACAGTCTCTTTTTCAACCTCAACTTCAATGATGCTACTTGGTTTTTCAAATCGAGAATTTTTCTTAAATATTTTTTTGCCTATATTATTCATTATATTATTTTTAACTCGGTTAGCATTATTCATCGTTGTATAAGTAGTTTTACTTAGTTTGTCATAGCCATACCAT
>CAKOSD010000003.1 GCA_934101745.1 uncultured Bacilli bacterium
ATGTCAATAACTTTTGAAAATGTCTTAAATAAAATTATTTATTTGCGTTTAAGCATATACGTGTGTTGTATGTGCTTTTTTCTGTTGTTTTTTAAATAATAAAGCCTTCCAAGGATGTGTCATTGGTGGTATATAAATTTTTTTAGGATGCTCTTGTTTGACGTCATCATCTAACTCTGAAGAAATACTTTTATGTTTTTTAACTTCCATTAAAGAATATACACAGTCGTCTATTGTAGCCAAAAGAGAGCCGTCAAACGCCTCAATAACTAAACATTCTGTTCCTGGTAAGAAACATTGTAAATTCGAGTAACAGTTGTACGGTTGATAATATTTGTTTTTAAATTTAATTGAACTTCCACTATCAATTTTTCTAGTACTTAAAATAGCTAACGTATAATTGATTTTCTCTTTTGAAGGAGATACTTCAAAGGCGTTTGGGCATTTGTTATAATCTAGAGCAAAACGTTTGTTGAAGTTTGGAATAAATGTGTTAACTAAATATTCATTTGCATCATCAATATTATTAATACCAGCAATTCTTAATTCTTGAACCAATCTTCCTTGGAAAGTACCATTAGCCCTTTCAATGGTACCTTTAGCTTGAGAAACACTTGTTGTTTTTAAATCAGTGCCTAAAATTTTGCACGCATAGCCAAACTGAGTTAAGACATCTTTATCGCTTGTTTTTTTCTCTTTAGATAAAGAATTGTAATTAAAGACAGTTCGATTATCCGTTTTAATTAATACTGGAATACCATAATTTTCAAGTATTTGCTTGAAGATAATATAATAGCCTCTTAAAGTTTCTTGGGTTTGGAATATTCCACCAACGATAGTACCTGTACACAAGTCTATAGCTAAATGTAGACAAACCTTCTCAGAGCCAAACCATTTATGTATAGAACCGTCCATCTCAATTACTTCGCCAAAGTATTTAGGTTTTTCCTGTCTTGGATGTGCTTCTTCAATTTTTAATTGATGAGATACCATTGTTTGAATCTCCTTATCGGATTTATTTTGATTTTCTTTCTTTTTAAGAAGTTCAGTCTTCTTTAAATTTCTTTTAGTTCTTCTTCTGATTTTAGGAGAATATATTCCAGCAGAAGTAAGCGTTTTATAAATAAAATTATAAGAAACAATAATATTTTCTCTATCTTTTAATAAATCTTTAAAATGATTAAAATTACAGTCATAGTATTTATTCTGATAAAGTAGTATAATGTTTTCAGAGATTGATTTATCTAGTGCCTTGCTGGGGATGCGTCCACGGTTACCGTGAACGAAGCTGGATTTACCTTTCTCTTTATATTTATTAATAAGGCGATCAATTTGCCTTCGTGATAAATTTAGTTTGATAGCAGCATTGTTTTTATTACAATTGTTATCAACTAAATTTTTTATTATGTTATATTTTTCTAATTCATTCATTCTTAACTTGACCTTTCTCATAATGTCACCTCGGTGACATATTATAAATGAAAATGAGACATTTTCAAAAGATAACTATTAAGACATTATCATAAGTTAAACATAGCAAAAAATATACAGTGTCCAAAATGATTGACATTGAAGTTAATAATTATTAAAATATAGTTGGAGAGATGAATATGAAAGAAAAGAAAAAATTGTTTAATATTGCAACTTATGGTCAAATGTTGATTGATATTATCTTATTTGCTTTAGGTATTTACAGTGCTAGTAATCCAACGAGTTCTAATACGGTAATTGGCGTTGCCTTTGGTATTAGTCTAAGTGTAGTTGGAATTTACAATATTATTAAGTACATATTTAATATCCATAGGGGTCCTTTCTTTATTGTTGACATTGTTTATGGCGTACTAAGTATCATAGCTGGTATATTTATTATTATTAACCCACTGTCTTTAACTGGTATTTTATCTATTGGCATTGGCTTGTGGCTAATAATATCAGCATCGTTTAAGTTTGCATTGGCCTTACAATTAAGAAAATTTGCCGAGGAAACCTGGTTATTTTCGATGGTGGTATCAATATTAGTCTTAATTCTTGGCATTATTGTTATGATAAATCCATTTAGTACAGCCTTAGTTTTGACTACTTTTGTAGGAATTATGATGTGCGTTTACTCTAGTATTGATTTTCTACAGCAAATATTATTTAGAAGAAGAGTTAAAGAAATTATTGATATTTTCTTTGAATAATAATTATTATTTTTCAAAAAAGCCCCACCGGGCTTTTTTTGATATATTAATCTATAAAGATAATTTTAAGAAATGAATTTTATAATAAATTATAAATTAAATTTATAAAACATTGTTTCAAAGAGATGATTAATTCACTAAATTTTCAGATAAAAAAGCCAACTTGTTATATTGATAATTATATTAAAATGAGGTACAATATCATAGTGAAAAAGGTGAAGGTGAATAAAATGAAAATTAAAAAAATATATGCAAGAGAAATTTTGGATTCAAGAGGAAATCCTACTGTAGAATGTGATGTTACTCTTGAAAATGGTATTAAAGCAACTGCCTCAGTTCCATCAGGAGCATCGACTGGATCAAGAGAAGCCCTAGAACTACGTGATAATGATAAAAATCGTTATAATGGTAAAGGCGTTTTAAAGGCAGTAAGTAATATTAATAATATTATTGCCAAAGAATTAGAAGGTAAAGAATTAGTTCAAAATCAAATTGATGCTGAAATGTTAAGATTAGATGGCACCGAATTTAAAACCAATTTAGGAGCAAACGCAACTTTAGCTGTATCACTAGCCTGCTTAAAGGCTGCTGCTCTTAATGCTGGTAAAGAATTATATGAATTTGTTTCCAATGGTACTGTTGGTTTACCAATTCCAATGATGAACATTGTTAACGGGGGCAAACACGCTAATAACGATTTAGATATTCAAGAGTTTATGATTGTTCCAGTAATTAAACCTTTCAAAGAAAGATTAAGAGCCGGCGCTGAAGTGTTCCATACATTAAAGAAAATTTTAGATGGTATGGGATTATCTACTGGCGTTGGTGATGAAGGTGGTTTTGCACCAAACTTAAAAAATAATGAAGAAGCCCTACAATTAATTGTTAAGGCTATTACGGAAGCCGGTTATAAACCTGGAGAAGAAGTATTTATCGCCATAGATGCTGCCTCAAGTGAAATGTACAATGCCGAGACTAAGACATACTTGGTAGATAAAAAGAATTTAACAAGTGATGATTTAATGAATTACTACTTAGATTTAATTGAAAAATATCCAATCATCAGCATTGAAGACGCTTTCATGGAAGATGATTTTGAATCATTAGCTAAATTAACCGCTAAAATTGGTGAGAAAATTATGTTAGTTGGCGATGATTACTTTGTAACTAACAAAAAATTCTTACAAAAAGCAATCGATATGCATGCTGGTAACGCTATTTTGTTAAAAGCAAATCAAATTGGTACTGTATCAGAAATGATGGAGACTATTTTACTAGCCAGAAAAAATGGTTATAAAATGGTAATTTCTCATCGTAGCGGTGAAACTGAAGATACATTTATAGCCGATTTAGCCGCAGGTTTAGACATTCCATATATTAAAACGGGTTCTCTATCTCGTGGTGAAAGAATTGCTAAATATAACAGATTACTACGCATTGAAGAAAAATTATTAGAAAAATAAGGAAAAACTTTTAAGAAATAATGTAATTTCTTGAAATTAAATAACAAGTATGATATAGTTTTACAAGAAATGGGAGTGGCAATCAATGGAAACAATGTTGTTAATAGTATCAATATTATTAATTGCTATAGTCTTATTACAAAGTAATAAAGCAAGCGATGCAGGTCAAATAATTTCTGGTGGTAACGAAGCGTTATTTACACACCAAAAAGAAAGAGGCCTAGAATTAGTAATTAGCCGTTTAACTTTAATATTAGGAGTTCTTTTCTTCGTAATAGCATTAATCATATTTTTACAAAAATAAAAGTCTTATATTTAAAAGACTTTTTTTTAAACTAATAATGTTTTATAATGTTTGTAGAGGTAAATATGAATAATAAAAAGGGTTTTACTTTAATTGAACTTATTGCTACCATTGTTTTAATTACGTTATCATCAACCATAATCGTAATAAACCTCCAAGGCAGTAGTAGTAAAGAGGATAAAAGTCTATCCGAAAAAAATGATCAAAAAATAACTGATGCTGCTTGTAATGCTATAGACAGCCTAAATGCCAATAATATAATTGGCAAAACTAGATCAGAATGTAAAAACGCCACTAACGGCTGCAACGTAACTTTAGAAATGCTTATAAAAAGTGGGTTAATAGATGCCTACACTTCTTACGATGAAACTGGTCAAAAAATTGATAACTTAAATAAAACTGCTATTTATGTTAATATTAAATGGGTAAAAGAAGGTAATTATTATAAAAAAACTTGTACTTTATCCAAACCCTAAAAAACATAAATAATATAATATTAAAAAACAAAATTAATGCTTAAATAGATAAGGAAAAAATATGGAAGAAAAATTATTAAAAATACTAAATAATATACATGAGGCTAAAACCTTAATTGAAATAAATGATTTAATGGAACTTAAAACTGCTGAAGAACTACATGAACTCCAAGAAACTTTAAAAAAATTAATAGAAGAATATAAAGTGTTTTATACTAAAAAAGAAAAATATATTCTCTTAAAAAATTGTCCTTCATTAAAAATCGGACCTTTGTCAGTTAATAAAAAGGGCTTTGGCTTCGTAATTTTACCAGAGGAAGATGACATATATATTGATAAAACCAACTTAAAGGATGCTATCGACGAAGATATTGTTCTTTGTGAAGTAACTAGTAAAGCAGCTCGTAAAGAAGGAAAAATCATTAAAGTAATAAAAAGAGATTTAAAAAACGTTGTTGGCGAAGTTATTATACACCATGGTAAAATGTGTCTTAAATTAGATGATGATAAAAAAGATATAACTGTAATTTTGAATCCGGACACTACCCATAATTGCGTTGAAGGTCATAAAGTATTAGTTGAAATAACCGAACGTCTTAAAAATCATGTATATTCTGGCGATGTCTTAAAAATTATTGGTCATAAAAATGATCCGCAAGTTGATATTCTAAGTATTGCCTATAAATATGGTATTTACGAAGACTTTAATCCTCGTGTCTTAGAAGAATTAGAGTATATCCCGGATGTTGTTGATGCATCGGAATTAAAAAATCGTCGTGATTTAACTGATAAAATGATTTTCACTATTGATGGTGATGATACCAAAGATATTGATGATGCTATAAGTCTAGAAAAAGAAGGCAATGACTATGTCTTAGGAGTTCACATTGCTGATGTTTCAAACTATGTTAAAGAAAATACCGCTTTAGGCGATGCTGCTTATGAACGAGGAACCTCATCATATTTAGCCGATACAGTTATTCCTATGATTCCCCATAAGTTATCTAATGGTATCTGCTCTTTAAACGAAGGAGTTATTCGCCTTAGTATGTCTTGTGTGATGAAATATAATTCAGAAGGAAAATTACTAGATTATGATATTTTTCCAAGTTATATTAAGAGTAGTAAAAAAATGACTTATAAAAACGTCAATAAAATTATTATGGAAAATGTTGTTCCAGCAGGTTATGAACAATTTGCTGATACATTAAAAGAAATGCATGAACTAGCCAAAATTCTTCGTAAAATGAAAGAAAGACGTGGTTATATTGATTTTGATTTAGATGAAGTAAAAATTATCCAAGATGAACAAGGTCATGCTATAGATGTTCAAAAGCGCGTTCGGGGCGAAGGTGAAAAATTAATTGAAGATTTTATGATTGCCGCTAATGAATGCGTTGCTGGCCATATTTATAATATGGGTTTACCATTTATTTATCGTGTTCATGAAACCCCTAAACCAGAAAAAATTGAAGATTTTATGAACATGATTAATATCTTGGGTTATCGTCTACATACCAAAATAAAAGATGTAACCCCATATACAATGCAAAAAGTTCTAGATGAATTAAAAGGTAAAAAAGAATATGAAATATTATCAGAAATGTTATTAAGAAGTATGCGTAAGGCTGAGTATCGTAGTGAAAATATTGGTCACTTTGGTATCGCTTCTCGTGCTTATACCCATTTCACATCTCCAATTAGACGTTACCCTGACTTAGTAGTGCATCGCTTACTAAAAAAATATTTAGTAGAAGATGACTATTCAAAATCAACAATCGAAACGTTAAATAATTCTCTATCGCAAATAGCATCTCATAGTAGCGAACGCGAAGTAGCGGCCGTTAATGCGGAACGTGATGTTGATGATATGAAGATGGCAGAATACATGGAAAATCATATTGGCGAAGAATACATTGGTAAAATTAACACAATCACTAATTTTGGTTTCTTTGTTGAATTAGATAATCTAGTTGAAGGACTGGTTCATATTAGTAGCCTAAAGAAAGATTACTTTAATTACGTTCCTGAACTTTTAAGCCTTGTAGGAAAGAGTACTAAAAAAACATATAGATTAGGAGATAAAGTAAAAGTTAAATGTGTAGCAGCCAGTAAAGAAACAGCTATGATTGACTTCGAAATTGTAGAAGAAAAAAATGGAAATACAAAACAGAAAAGCAAAATTTGAATATTTCATTGAAGAAACTATTGAAGCTGGTATTGCCTTAAAAGGCACCGAAATAAAGTCTTTGCGCAAATCATCATGCGATTTAAGTGATTCTTTTGCTATCATAAAAAAAGGGGAAATTTATCTTCTTAATGCTTTCATTGCCAAGTATGATGAAGGAAATATTTTTAACCATGATACTAGAAGAACGCGAAAATTATTACTTCATAAAAATGAAATAACTAAATTATTTAATAAAGTAAGTCGCAGTGGTTATTCACTTATTCCTTTAGATATTCACTTTAAAAATGGCAAAGCCAAAGTAACAATTGGCTTGTGTCGAGGTAAAAAATTATATGACAAAAGAGAAACTATTAAAGAAAGAGATTTAAAAAGAGAAAATGCTCGCTTAAACAATTATCGTTAGCAATTTGATAAATAAAAAAATAGTTAGATAAAATAAAAAAATTAATTAAATGAAAACTTGGTAGTAATTATTTATGTACTATATAAGTTAGATGGAGTCCCAAATGAAAAAATTAACTAAAAAAGCCAAAATAATATTCAGCATTGTTGCTGTAGCCATAATTCTTCTTATAATTATTATTCTAATGAATGTTTTTTCTAAGAAGAATAATAATGATATTGATAATAATAAACCAAATAATGATATTAAAGAAGAAACACCAACTAAGAAGTTACAAATTTTAGATTTAGATTCTAATTCTCGAAGTTATGCTGTAATGATAAATAATCACGCTACTGCCAGAGCGCACCATGCGGGTTTACAAGATGCCTATCTTATTTATGAAATAATTGTTGAAGGTGGATTAACTAGATATATGGCTGTTTTCAAAGACCAAGATACAGCCAAAATAGGTAGCGTTCGTTCTAGCCGCCATTATTTTCTCGATTATGCTTTAGAAAATGACGCTATTTATGCTCACTGGGGTTGGTCACCTCAAGCCCAAGAAGATATATCTAAGTATAAGATAAATAATATTAATGGTCTAACTTGGGAAGGCACATATTTTTACCGTGATAAGTCATTAAAAGTTTCTTCAGAACATACTGGCTTTACTACTATGGAAATGTTAAAAAATGCTGCTAAAAGATTAAATTATCGTACAACTAGTACTCAAAAGCCACTACTTAACTATGAAGTTGATGAAATAGATACAACTAATATGGTAACTACACCTGCTAATACTGTAACTATTAAATACTCATCTAGTATTACCGATAAATATGTCTATGATGAAGAAAATAAAGTTTATAAACGTTATGTAAATAATAAAGAGCATATTGATGATGTAACAAAAAAGCAATATACCTTTAAAAATATTATCACTTATCAAGTTTCTAATTCTTCAATCAAAGGTGATGATAAAGGTCGTCAAGAAATAGCTAATATTGGTAAAGGAACGGGCTATTACATTTCTAACGGTGTGGCTATAAAAATAAATTGGGAGAAAAAATCTCGTGATAGTAAGACCGTTTATACTTATGAAGATGGTACTAATCTAAAAGTAAACGACGGTAATACTTTCATCCAGATTCAACCCAAAAATCAAACCTTAAAGATTGAAGGCTAGATGTAAAAAAGAATAAAAAGAAAGGACTTTATAGATACAATAATAACCGTATTTATATTTTTGAAACTGTATGGAAGAAATTTTAAAAGCTTTAGCAAACTATTATATTATCTTTATTATTTTAGCCCTTATAGGTATATTTGCAATAATTGGTTATTTTATAGAGAAAAAGCATCCTCGCGAGGCCTATAAGGAACCAGAACTAGATATGGAAGCCGTAGCCAAAAAAGGTGGACAAGGCTTAGGAGCCACTTTAGGCCAAAATCCCGTTTCAAATGAAGAGGAAGTTGAACAATTAGACATGAATGTGGGACCAGCTACTTTTGTAAACACTAGTACTACGGTGGAAAATCTTGATATGATGAGTAATGTTAATCAACCATCTAACAATCAAGATATTACTTCCGTTAATCCTACTGATAATAACAATATAGCCCCAAATACTTCAACTAATCCTCAACCTACTACAGAAATACTTACCGTTGGTGATAATACGCCAACAAATCCTGGTTTTAAGAGTCCTTTTTAGGACTTCTTTTAAATTCTAACCAAAATATATATTCCAAAACTTAATCAATATTATCCCTAATGCATCATTACATAAGTACTAGAAAAGTAAATAATAATTTGCTATAATAAACTAGAATAAGAAAGAGAGATGTAGATATGACACTACAAACAATTTGGAGTACTGTTACTAAAATAATTGATATATCTTTAGTATGGTTAATGTTCTATTACATATTAAAAAATATCAAAAATAATGTAAAAATGGTACTTATTGTTAAAGGAATTTTCCTAATTATTGTAATTAAAGTAATAAGTAATATCTTAAATTTATATACAATTGGTCTTTTACTAGAATACATTCTAGAGTGGGGACCTCTGGCAATCATCGTAATATTCCAACCTGAAATAAGAAATGTTTTGGAATCTATTGGGCGAACTCAGCTTTTGGGGCGCCATAAAATTTTAACCGTTGATGAACGTGAAAAAGTCGTTTATGAAATAATGGATGCAGTTGAATATTTGAAGAAAAATCGTATCGGCGCTTTAATTGTAATTGAACGAGATATGTCTTTACAAGAATACATAACCCCAGCCACTAAAGTCTATGCTGATTTAACAAGTCCTTTATTAGGGACAATCTTCTTTCCTAATAGTCCATTACATGATGGTGGTGTTATCATTCAAGGCGATAGGATTACTTGTGCTGGCGCTGTTTTCAAAACTAGTATGAATCCAGCAATTTCCAAACGTTTGGGGACTCGCCACCGTGCTGCTTTAGGAATTGCGGAAGAAACGGACGCTATTGCTTTAGTTGTATCCGAAGAAACTGGTAAAATTTCTATTGCTGTAGATGGTGAGTTAAAATATAACTTATCATTAGATGAATTTAGAATGACTCTAGTCGAAGAACTTCGCCCTAAAACCGAAGTGTTCTATGATGCCGATAGCACTGATGAAAAAGACTCTGAAGGTGGTGATTTAAATGAGTAAAATATTTAAATTAATCGCAGCATTATTTAAGTTTCTATATAATTTGTTAGATAAATATATCATAACTCCAATAAGTAAATTAATTTATACTTTAGATAAAAAATTAAATAAAAATAACTTTAAAATTGAAAAGTTACTTAATAGACCTAATATGCTTCTTTATATTTCTTTAGGGCTGGCTATAATTGTCTTTGTTCTAATTGATAGCCGAGTAATCAACTTAGTCGAAACTGAGGCTGAAATAATTACTAATCAACCTATAAAGGTAGAATATAACACTGAAGCCTATGTTATTGAAGATTTACCCGAGACAGCCGATATAACCTTAATTGGTCGTAAAAGTGACCTTTATTTAGCCAAACAACTTGGTCAAAATGAAGTTGTATTAGATCTTACTGACTATACACCAAGAGATGAACCTTATCGCGTTAAATTAACTTATAATCAAACTATTAATACTTTAAATTATAAATTAGACCCTAATTATATTTATGTAACTATTAAAAAGAAAGTTTCTAGTTTAAAAAGTATAACTTATGATGTCATCAATCAAGATAAGTTAAATGAAACCTATCCTGAATTAAGTGTATCAAATATTGAATTAAACAAGAGTGAAGTAGTCGTAAAAGGTAGTCAAGATACTTTAAATAAAATTGCTACGGTTAAAGCCTTAATTGATTTAAATAACAAAGAATTTACGGCCAAAGGTACTTATACTTTAGAAAATGTTCCTATTGTTGCTTATGATGAAACCGGAAATATTCTTAAAAACGTAGAAATTGTTCCCGCCTCAATAAGTGCTACCATAACATTTACATCTTATAGTAAGAGTGTACCTATACAATTATTAACAACTGGTGACTTAGTTGCTGGTAAAGCCATAAGTTCCATAACTATTAATGGTAAAAACGATTATAATATTACTATTTATGGAGAACAATCAGCCCTAGAATCAATTGATTGTGTTCCCGTAACCATTGATTTAACTGACCAAGGTAATAATGCTTCTAAGACTTATAACGTTACTATTTCTAAGCCAACAGGAGTTCGTTATATGCCAACCACTAGTGCTAGTATCGTTGTAAACTTCGGCGAGGCTAAGCAAAAAACCTTAGAAAATGTTCAAATTAGTGTTCGTAATACTCCAAGTGGCTTAGTTGCTAATGCTATCGGTAATGCCTCAATCAACGTTCAGGTTATCGGAGTTGAAAATATTATTAATTCGATTGATAACTCGAGTATCTCAGCCTACATTGATTTAACTGGTTATGCTGCTGGCAATTATAAAGTTCCGGTATATATTACTGGTAATACTTCTAATGCCTCTATGGTTAAATTTATTGTAGAAAGTGAAATTGAAGTATCGCTTACTAACGAAAGTAAAAAGAATAATTAATTATAAAATATTTATTCAAAATAAAAATCCTTCTTCTAAAGAATATTCCTTAGAATGAGGATTTTTTATTTAGCAAATGTTTAATTGCTATTGGAAAATTTAATCTTTTCTTTCACCAATATAATCAATATCAGCAAATAAAATTCCAATATTTAATAAACCACAGACACCAACGATTACATAAATAATATTTTGAAGAGCCGTGCTACCTTTAAATAAAGTAGAAACCAGATTAAAATCAAATAAGCCGATTAAACCCCAATTAACTGCTCCAATTATCGTAAAAACTAAGCATATCTTTTGAATTGTTTTCATTACCTATTCCTTTCTTTTTATAGTATGGTTAAAATTTTTCATATTATTCCTAAATACTAATATAATTTATTAGAAAAGGAGTTATAAATTATATGAAGAAAATAATTGCCCTTTTAATGTGTTTGTTTTTATTTGCGGGCTGTAGTACCAATATGGAGAAGAAAGTTATTAAAGAATTTAAAGATAATGTTAATAGTAGTAAATCATATAGCATGGCAGGTACTCTGGAGATAATTAATGCCGATGATAAATTTGATTATGATATTGCGGTATCTTATAAAAAAGGAGATTATTATAAAGTAGTGCTAACTAATCAAACTAGTGGCCACGAACAAATAATTTTAAAAAATAAAGATGGTGTTTACGTCGTAACCCCTAGTTTAAATAAAAGTTTTAAATTTCAAAGCAGCTGGCCGGATAATAGTAGCCAAACCTATATCTTATCATCAGTCTTAAATGACTTAATAGGAACTGAAGATAAAAAATATGCCGAAGAAAACGATTATTATGTTTTTACGAGTAATGTCAAATATCCCAATAACAATAAATTAAGTTACCAAAAACTTTACTTTGATAAAGAAATGAATTTAAAAAAAGTTGAAGTTTATGATACTAATGACACTAAATGCATCATATTTAATATTAATTCTATTGATTATAAAGCCGCTTTAGATGATGATTATTTTGATTTATCCAAAGTAGTAGACCAAAATACCTCTACTGAGTCGAGTGAAACGTTTAATTTTAATGACATCTTGTATCCACTTTATATCCCTAAAGATACTTACTTAACTGCCAAGGAAACTATAAATACTGATAATGGTAACCGGGCAATCTTAACATTTGGGGGTGCTAAAGACTTCGTTTTAGTCGAAGAGGCAAGTAATATAAGAAATGAATTAGAAGTAATACCTATTTATGGTGAACCTTTAATGATGAATGGAACTATTGGGGCCTTAAGTGGTAATGCAATTTATTGGACTAGTAATAATGTTGATTATTATTTAGCCGGATCTAGCCTTACTAGTGATGAATTATTGAGTGTTGCTAATTCTATTTCTAATACCATTGTTACTGGTAAATAAATATAAAGTATATAATTAAGTCTTACCTTTATTATGGCTGATTCTATTAAAGGGTAAGATTTTTTTGTTAATTAATTGCCAAGCAGTTAAATGCTTGTAACATAAGTAGGACGAATATCCATTAATTTCTTCTAAAATGAAAAACACTAAACATAATGTTTTTCTTATAATTTAATAGTCAAAAGTAAAAACTTAGTAAAAAATAACGATATTTTCCCGCTTTTAATCACCAAATAAGGCAAATAAGTATTGAAATCACCTAAATTTCGTTTATAATGATATTAGGTGTAAGTAGAAAGGAATTAATCAGTAAAGAAAATATATCCTAAGCAAAAACTGGGTATAAAAAATATTATTCTCTAAAAAAGAATATTATCCATTTGATTTTAATTAAATCAGGTAACTTTCTTAAGATTAATTAGACGTGATAAAAATGAATTTAGATAATACAGAAACTAAGACAGTTAAGCAATTTATAATTATTTTACTTATAGTTGTTGTAATAGCGGGTGCTATATACTTATTTACAACTAAAGTAGTTAATAAAGATGATGGTTCTAATAATAATAGTACTAATGAAAACACAACTTATATTGACCCTACTAAGGCTATTGTTGGTACTATGTTAAATAAGGGGACTGATGAATACTATGTTTTAATTTATGATAGTACAAGTGAAGATGCTAGTAGTTATGCTCGTCTTTTGACGACTTATAGTAGCGGCAAAAATGTTAAAGCCACTTATAAAGTTGATTTAAGCAATCCATTAAATAGTAAATATGTTGCAACAGATGATAAAACTAATCCAACGGCTAGTAATTTAAATGACCTTCGTTTTGGCAAAATTACTCTTCTCAAAGTCAAGAATAATAAGATTACCAATGCTTATGAATCTGTTGATACTATAAAAAAAGAATTAAAGATTACTGATTAATTTCAGGATCTTTTTTTAAAACCTAATTGTCTAAAAGTCATATGTTTTAAAGTGTGTTAATATAATATTTAAAAATATCTATCTTTTAATAAAATACTTTTAAAATTAAGAGAGAAAAAATATTTGGATTTATCTTTTCTAAAAAATAAAATTATGCTAAGATGGAGTAGTGATAATATATGGATAGAATAAGTGAAAATAATATGGATAAAAAACTTAATAATACTAGTACGAACATAGATAAGTTAAATGAAGATATAATTTCTAAAATTACTGAACCTAGTAAAGTATCTTCTAATGCGACCAATTTTAATTTGGAGGCTTCTTCAGCGAATCATGATAATGCTTTGACCAACAAAGTTAATAGCCAGGAAGGATTAGATAAGATAAAAAGTTATGACGAAAACCATGACGAGCAAACTTGCCCTAAGCATATCGAGGTTAATTTGAAAGATAAAATTTCTGCTACTAATACGTTGAATTTAGGAATAATCGAAGACACATCTTTTGAGACTAAAAAAGATATAAATACCAAGAGTCGAAATGAAGATACGGTTTTATATAAAGAAAAGCCAACATTCACTTTACAAGAAACTCTCGTAATGGTTTTATTAACGGGAATTATTTGTACTATCGCTAGTGGAACCATTGTAAATCATAAATATAGTACGAAAAACGGGACCTCTTATAACATTTTGTTAAAAGATGAAAATATTCAAGAATTTTTAGATGTCTACGCTACTTTAAACGATAGTTATTACCAGTCTGTGGATAAAAAAACTGCTATCGAAGGAGCCATTTCTGGTCTTATGAGTAGTGCTGGCGATAATTATACTTCATACCTAGATAAAGATGATGCCCAAAATCTAAGTGAATCTTTAAATGGTAAATATGAAGGGATTGGCATTGCTATTAGTCGAACCGATTCTGGTCTTATCGAAAAGATTTACCCCAATACTCCAGCTATTAAAGCCGGCTTACAAAAAGGTGATAGAATAATCCAAATCAATGGTCAAGATATTAGAGAGATGTCTAGTGATAATATTGCTAAATTAATTAAAGAAAGCCCCGATAAAAAGGCAAAATTAACTATTTTAAGAGGAGAAGAAACTCTAGAAGTTGAAGTAGAAGTGCAATCTTTAGCCACTCCAGTTGTTGACTATAAAATTTTAGAGGGAAACGATAAAAAAGTTGGTTATCTTTTAATATCCTCGTTTAGTGATACTCTAGCCTCTCAAGTAGAAAATGCTCTCAATGACTTAGAAAGTTCTGGCATTGAATCCTTAATTCTAGATCTTCGAAATAATGGTGGGGGCCTTTTAACCGCCGCCAAAGATACCGCAAGCCTTTTCTTAGAAAAAGGTAAGGCAATTTATGGATTAGAAGGAAATAGCAAAGCAAGCAAAACTAAATTTTACTATGATGAAACTCAGACTCATCGTACTTATCCGATAATAGTCTTAGTTAACGGGGCTACCGCCTCCGCTAGTGAAATTTTAACAACCGCTTTAAAAGATTCATATGGCGCTACAACAGTAGGCACTACTACCTATGGTAAAGGCAAAGTTCAACAGACTAAGAAACTGAGTGATGGTTCTTTAGTAAAATATACAACCTCAAGATGGTTAACTCCGAATAACGAATGTATTGATGAATATGGAATAAGTCCTGACTACGGTGTAGAAATTGAATATCAATATGATGATGAGGAAAACATAATAGGTTATACCGATACTCAACTTGCTAAAGCCAGAAGTCTTTTAGGAATTCCAGAATATGATGAAATAAACGATAATAACCTTAATAATGGTCCTGCTGAAGATAATAATCAAAATAATAATAGTGAAAACTAAAGTAATAAAAAATTAATTGCATTATTGTATCAACTGGTCAAACAATAGAATTAAATAATAGAAAAAATTTTAAAGAAAATGTAGATCTAATAACCGCATCTACATTTTTAAATTGGCTTTTTTAGAAAAGATAATTCTTGTTAATAACTTTGTCTAATTATAATAAGGATAATAAGTGCTGGAGAATTTTACTAACAAAATAATGTAAACCAGCAAATAAAACGATATTTTACTTAAAAATAATTTATTATTGCGTTATAATAAACATGAAAGAGAAAGTTTTATGAATAAAAATGAATTAAAGGTAGGCGAAAGACTAACTATCCATTGCTATAAACACGATGGCACATTACATCGTACTTGGGACGAAGCAACTGTTATTTTTGAAGATGATGAAAAATTAGTTTGTGGCAATAATTGCACTATCGTAACTGAAAATGATGGTCATAGTCATCAAACTAATGAGCCAGCTATTTTGTTTTTTTATAAAAAACATTGGTTTAATGTTATTGGTCAACTTAAACCTTATGGTTTATTTTACTATTGTAATATAGCCAGTCCTTATTTGGTTGACAATAAAATTATAAAATATATAGATTATGATTTAGACTTGCGCGTGTTTCCAGACGGCGGCTATCGGATTTTAGATTGTAATGAATATAACTATCATAAAAAAATAATGAATTATAGCAATGAACTTGATGCTATTTTAAAAAAAGAATTACATTATTTAATTTATTTAAAAAGACAAAATAGAGGCCCTTTTGCTCCCAATGTTATAAATGAATTTTATAATGAATATACCAAGGTATTAAATTTTTCAAAAAATGGTTAAAGAAGCAAAGCTTGTTTTTAGAGAGTAAAAGCAAATTTTACTTTTTTATTTTGTCTTCATTCATTAATTATCAACAACACATTAGTAATAAAATATTATTTTTTAAACACATGGTAAATAATTAATAGATAAAAAAAGCCATCCAAAGCTTAAAATAAGTTGTTAATTTAATAAGCAAAATATAATATGCTACCATTTATAATAATTAGTGCAAATAAAATAAAATCAAATAAAAATACTTTTATTAAAAGTAATAACTTTTTTATTTCCAACATTAAGGAACAAAATTAGCCTTAAAAATATTCGACAATAGTAGAAAAACTAAGGAAATTATGTCTAAAATCTTAATAAATTATAAAAAATTCAAAAAAGTGCAAATTTTACTTGCTTTTTATTTAACGTTGGTATATACTGAAAAAGAACTGCGAAAGAAACCAACTTGAACAGTTGAAAGTATTAAGATTTATCAAAAAAATGTAAAAAAAAGATTGCATTTTCTAGAAAATCTGTTATACTATTAATACATGAGCCAAAAAATGGCTGATGTAAAAATCTAAATTAAATGATCTTTGAAAACTAAGTAAAAAAGTCAATTTGAGTAGCTTAGGACAAACTTTATTTTTTATGAGAGTTTG
>CAKOSD010000004.1 GCA_934101745.1 uncultured Bacilli bacterium
ACTTCCTAAAGCCGTAATATTAGCATTAACAAAGTTATTATAGTAACTACTATTAGGAGTACCGTTTTTATGACCAATAATCCCGCCAACATAAGTTTTACCGGTGATAGTAGTTTTATAAACATAATTGTTATAACGACTTCCATCCCAGTCTAACCCTTCAATGCCCCCAACATAAGAAGCATTAGGAGACGATATCGTTGTATTAATAACAGAACAGTTATATATTGACCAACCGCCATAACCACCGATACCACCAACTTGATTAGTCCCACCGGAAATAGTAGAATCTTTGACATAACTATTGTAAACAACATCATGATATCCATAAATACCCCCAATTTGGCTTGCCTTACCAGTTACGGAAACATTTGTTAAATAATTATTATAAACATAATCGGTATCTTGTTGACCCCCAACACCGCCGACCATATTATTACCAGAAATGGATGAGTTAGTAACATTAACATTAATGGCAGCCCCATGCCCATAGACAATCCCACTATAACTACCGCCAGTAGTGGTTACATGAACATTATCGGCTGTAATATAGAAGTGTTTTTGACTAGAATTACCATGTTTATAGCCAATAAGACCACCAACAAAATCACTAGTCCCATCAACATAAGCATTACTAATATTAATACCTGTTAAGTTATAAGTATCACCCTCAGCATATAAAGCGCCCAAACGATGAGTACCGCTAATATGCACGGTATCAAAACTAATATCACGATAATCATTAACATAACTATCTGTAATAAAACTAACTCGGCTTACTTTTTTATTACCATTTAAAGTCATATTAGTAACTTTGATATTACCAATCTCACCGTAAGCAGTCCCGATAATTCCTAAACCAGTAGCGCCACTACTACCCGTATAATTCATGGTTATATTAGTAAAGTTAACATTTTTCATGTAAGTTTTAACTTCTTTAAAAATATAAGTAGCCCCTTTACCCGTATCAATTGTATAGTTAGAAATAGTATTACCATTACCTTCTAATCTATTAACCATAATTCCATTACGAATAATAGAAGAACTAATACTACTAAAATCTAAGTTGGCATTTAAAGCATAATTTTCCGAATAATTAGTATTAATTTGTTGGAAATCTTCAACGGAACTAATCGTTCTAAAGAAAGTAACATCAATCTTTGAATCAACACTTAATTCTTTATTTACCCCATCTAAAGTATAATAAATAGTACTTATTCGATAACTATCTAAATAATATTTAGGATGAATAGTAACTCTAATTAACGAAGTACCCTCTATTCCGGAGTCTTCATTATATATTTTTAAATCCCCTTCGCTAAACTCTTCAACATCTTCAATAGCAATCCCGGTTATCTTATACCTACTAACATCATCATTAGTAACTAAGATACTAACACTAGCGCTAGTTAAATCTTTTTCCGCTTTTATTTCTTTTATCTTTAAAGGTACATTATCCGTTATATTTAAATAATTATCAACTTGATTAGGTAGTAATTCTTCTTTATTTGAGTAATATAACTTTGGTAACTTATTATTATTAATATCATCATAAGAAAAACTAGTCCCAATATTTATTTTCGTCAGATAAGTTTCTTTATTATTTAACTCTTCCGTAGTAAGTAATTCTTCGCCTGCGGCATTATTACTAATAACCCCATTAATTCGTTGGCTGGCCCAAGCATAAAAATTATGATTACTTAAGTTTTTATTACCAATAGTACGGTGAATTTCATTTTCCACTGAAGTATATAACTCTCCGGTAAATAAAGTATTAGAAACATTATCTTCTCTATCATTACCAATGATACCACCCGCATAGACCTGACTCGATATTAACTTAATATTACTAATAACATTTTCTACGCGTCCATAGTTAAGACCGACAATACCACCAGCATTAGGATAAGTGGTATTAATCTCCCCAGTCGTATAAACCGAATCAATTACTCCATAAGAGTTATAACCAACTAAACCACCCACCGCATAAAATTGACTAGACTTAGTTAAATCAAAATGCAAATCTTGAACATAACTATTCATGATATTAGATTGTTCCATTTGGCCAACCATACCACCAACACGCATCCCATTTACATTAAGTCGGTCAATAATTTTTAAATTAGTAACACTACTATTTCGAATATTCGAACTATATCTTGATAAACCCGCAATGCCACCAGTATAATAACCTAGCATCACAGTAATATTTTTAACATGAACATTATCAACGGTCGCCGAACTTTGTAAGTAACCAATTAAACCAACTTCATCACTATAGTTAGTTTTTTTAATATCTTCAAAATAAAGATTAGATAAATGACCTTGGAATACTCTAAAGGCAATACCTTCACTAGTATTTACATTCATATTTCTAATGGTATGGTTATTACCATTAATTTTACCGGTCATTGTTGTTGTAATAATCGGATTAGTATAACCAGAAAAATCTAAATCTTTCATTAAAATAAAGTTATCCCCCGCATAGTTTTTCATATTTAACCAGTCTTTTTCACTATTTACTTCGCGGTACATATCTAAATTTAAGATAACAGTTCCCGAGGCAAACTCAGTTGTATAAGTATTACCAATTTTACTAGTAGCCGTAATCGAATTAAGACCATAAGAGGAAATATAACGGGTAGGATTAGTTAATTTAACCTTTATTAAAGAAGTACCATCAGCGTTATCAATTTGTTCTTTTACTACCGTATTAAAGTATTGTATACTAACGTGCTCAACTTTATCGGCCGCCGGATTACGAACCAAAATATTAATATCAGCCTCACTTCCAGCTTGGGATTCGACTGAAGCCGTAATAACACTTAATAGATCAGCATCCGTTACTTCCGGTAACTTAATATAATCCTGTTTAGGCATCACATCATTCATAATTAATTGTGGAAAATAGCCATAAGTTACAAAATCTTCGATATTAAAGGCCCCATCTTTATTTAAAGTATTATTTTGAAATTCACTACTCGTTAAAGCAACTTTACTAATTTTGGTGGTTTTCGCATTAGTATATCTTAAAGGACTTACATAATAAAGATTCTTAGCATTTAACTGATCATAAGAACCAACAGAAGCATCATAGGCCGTACTACGAGTACTATTCTCATTATAAGAATAACTATTATTAATAGTACCACGGGAAACACTTCCCATTAAGTTACCTACTCTTACTTGGTTAGGTCTATCATCATCTACATAGCCTATTACATCAATTAGAGAATAAACATTTTCAATATAACCACTCTCGGACATATAAGCCCCGATAGCGCCGATATATTTAATATCATCTAAACCCGAGTTATGATTACCATTAATCTTTTCGCCATAAAGATAACCATTCTTAACGGTGCCATAAATATAATTACTAATAAAGCCAAAGTATCTTGTCGTATGAATCTCCGCCTTATTATGGACAACGAAATGATCGACTGTTCCACGGTTAACGCGAACTAAGAAAGAGATTTGCTCCGCTGGTGTAGTGGTCGCCTCTTCAATTGTTATCATAATATTAGAAAATGTCGCACTACTCCAATCGGTCAAAGTATCATACCTACTTCTAGCCTCATCATACCAAATATGCATATCCATATTTTTAATAACGCAGCCTTTACCTAACTCCGAGAAAACCCGGGAAGCGGAATTTCTAACATTAAGGAGTAATTTATGACCTTGAAAGTCAATATTACCATTAAATTCTCCGGAGATAGTACGGTTAGAATAACGCAGGTCAATATCATTATCAATTAAGAAATTACCGGTCGAAGACATATTATAAAATTCTTCTTTAGTCCGAATAGTTCTTATCTGATCATCAGTTGTAAAGTTAAGGGAATGAATTGTATAATATCTATTATTCATATAGACATTTAAATTTAAAGTGTAGTTAGTACCTTTATCAAAATTATAAGCCACCAGCATATCATCAACCCGATGATCAACGACTTCATTATCATCTAAGTAATAGTGATAATTACCGACATTAGTGCCATCGCTTTTTAAGATTTCGATAAAGAAATCACCATTTGGTATTTGTGGTGTTCCGGTAAGTTCATAGTTATTATCAACGACATTAACATAGAAAATGCCTTGATATTGATACTTTTCCTCATACGCCGTATAAGTATCATCTTTTTGTAAATTATCTTTAAAGTTAACGGAGATACAACCGGCATGACCGGAGATAAATGAGGAACCACCGCCACCACCACCGTTATAATGTTTAGAAGCGGCTCCACCATAGTAGCCACCGCCGGCGCCACCCGTATCCGTGGCAATTCCGTTTTCACCAACACCTAGTTTGGAAGAAGAGGCTAAAGACCCTGTAAAATCGGTGGTCGTAAAAGGTATCTGACCGGATGCATATCTGGTATGCAAAACACCTTCAATATAAGCCCCTTCGGTAGTTATACCACCGCCGGCCCCGCCGGAACCATCATTACTTAAAGAACAATTTTCATAGCAACTGCTGGCATCATCGGAACCACCGCCACCGCCAGCGACAATAATTCGGCTATTTAGCGATTCGGTTTCTAGTACTCCCGATTTTAGGCGAACATCTGTGGCGCCGCCACCAGAACCGGAACTATTGGCCCCACCAGTACCACCGCCGTTAAAGCCCCCGGCAACATAGCCGCCGCCATATTTACCGCGGCCACCAACAACCACATATAGGGTTGTATTTTCTTTTAGATTAACAGTACCTGCCGAGTAGCCGCCGCGACCGCCATGACTATTAGCGTGTAAATATTTATTATTATAAGCATCCCCACCACTGGCGCCCCAAACTTCAATCTTATAATTTCCATTAGTAGGAACCTTAAATTCTTGGACTGTACCAGTATAACTATAATTATAAACTTCATTAGTTACCGTATTAGTAATTCTAGCATAACCATCGCCGATATGACCGGTTTCGATATCACCATTAGGTTCCACTATCCCATCATTACCCGTTAATATAGTCGTATTATTGAAGACATATTCCCTATCATAAATGGACATTTCTTTAGTTCTTGCCTCATTATAATTTAAATAAGGAATAATTTGCATCTCGGTAATTTCAATAGTCGTAGTATTATTACGACCTCCGGTCTCACTAATACCAAAACCAACATAGCCATTATCGGCTATTAATTCCATGCGATACTCCTTATCTTCATTAGTTAAATTTAAAGGATAAGTCGAACTAGTGCCCGCCCCCACCGTTAAGTAAGCCGCTCCATTATTAGAGCCACTAGCATACTTGGCTTTAAATTTAACAATAACTGGCATATCTTTATACTCGGGAATATAATAAGAATAATTAGCATAACCATTCATCGCCGAAAATCTTATTTTCTTATTATCTACATCAGTTGTAATCTTATTAAGACTAGAACCTCCATCAAAACGGAAATTATCTGTATAACTTAAATTAAAGATATTTTGACTAGTAACAACACTAAGTAAATTTTCTAACCTCATAGTGCCCGATACCCCTAATTTAGTTCTTAAGATTCGGGAACCTTCTAAGCGTTTATTAGTCTTATAAGTAGCCGTAGTATACTTTTCATTATAACCTTCGGCAATAACATCAATAACATAATTAGTATCCGTATTTAACTTATTTAAAGAAATTCGTTCTTCCGTACTATTTATTTTAAGCTCACTAAGTAAAACATAATTACCTTGTTCATCATGAATCTGAACTAAAACCCGATTAGACTGAATGGCCCCATCTTGATCAACTATTTTAATATCAAAATCAATTATTGATTCATTAGTAAACTGATTAGTAATAACCGCATAAGCCGGCGTTCTAGCGGTCTTAAAATTCGTGATATTGGCCGTGGCTGGTATTTCGTATTCTTTATTTATCTGTTTTTCAATCGTCGAAAACTCTAAAGCATAATCGGTACAAGAATCTAACCCCGTAATACTTAAAGTATAGGTTCCTAAATCTTTTAAAGTTTCGATATCCTCATCTTTAATAATAATCGTATCAATAACTTTATCGTCTTTTTTAACCTTAACAATAATCCGGTCTAAAAGAGCAATTAACTTTTCATCCGTACTTTCTTTATTAATTCTTAGGCTGTAAGTCGCACTATCTCTAGTTAAATCCTCATCACGCTCTTGTTTTAACACTAACTTAGTATAACCTAGAGCACTTATTGGTTTGGTCGTAACTTGCGCCGTTACTAATATTTTATTATTAATAGTACCTAACCCATCTTCTAAATCATAACTGGCTATAACATATATTTTATATACTTCATTAGAATCTAAATTAGTTACTTCAATATCCACACTACTCTTAGTATTATCTAACTTTTCTTCCGTAATTAAATTATTATTTAAATCATATACTTCATAATGATAATTATTTAAAACGACTTTATCTTTATTATTTAAACTAACCGTAGCCTTAAAGAAAGTTAAATCGTTTTCAACATGGTTAATATATACATTAGGAGCCTCTTTACTAGTCTTAGCCTTAAAAGTACCATTATTAACTTTTATTTCATTACCACTGACATCATAAGCCTTGATAATTCCCTCATAGTCAGTATCACTATCTAAAATCTCAGGAGTTTTATAAGTAACTTTATTTTGACTTTTTAATTTATTAATTATATCAGTACTTAAATTAAACTCTTGATCATTTAAAGTAACAGTAATAGTTTTTAACCCATTTAAGACTTCATCTGTAGCCTCATTACTTATTTCTAAATCATCTAAAACCACTTTTTTAGCAAAGATATTATTAATCTTATATTGAAAATTAAGAGCATTTAAATTATCTAAATTATTAGTTTTAATCATCCCCGTATAAAAGGTTCTTCTAACCGTTTCATTATTTTGATTTTTAAAGATAAAATAGCCTTCTACTTCAAAAGTTTCATTAGGAAGTAAGCCGGCAATCTTAGCCGGTCCATTGCCATAGAAACTCTTTCTTAAATAAGTTTTACCATCATATTTTATAACAAAAGTCGGACTAGTTATAATTCTACTAGCGGGATCGTTAATCGTTAAATTACCAGTGGCACTGTAGACATTACCTGTAAACCCCTCAAAATAAACCTCCGGACGAACATAATTTTCCACCGTGCCCCCATTGTTACTATAATCCGGATTTTCATTAATAATAATATCCGTATCTTTAATAATTAAATCAAAAGAAGAATCGGAATCATTCTTTTTATTATCATCAACCGTATTATCTTCATAATTAGGTTTATCTGGTTCTTTAACATAATCATCTTTTTTAGTAGTTTTACTATATAAACCTAAATTAGCAAGTAGAGCCTCATAACTAATAGTATTATCTAAAATACCTACTTTACTTTCTAAAGTTAGATAATTAATTTTCTTTAAAACTAAAGATTCTTTAACGCGATAATAATAATTTAAGTAATCCTGATTAAAATAAATAATACTATAGGCCGGAATAACAATATCTTCATTAACTAATTTTAAAGTTATATCCACATTATTTAAATACAAACTTTGTTTTAACTTGGTAAAAAGATAAGTATCATTATCAATTCTTTCATTAATATTAGTATTATAAATATTCTTATCAGCCGTAATAACATTACTAAGACTTCCCGTATCATAATATCTATCATTTATATAATTAGTTTCCTTATAATTTAAAACGCGGGAATTATCTTTACTATATATAGGAACATCTAAATATACTTTTGTTTTCTTCTTTTCACCAATATAATAATTTTCACTATTTTTATATAAAGTATCTGAAGAACCCACACTTTCTAAGATAATACTTTCATTTTTACTGGATCTTAAATTAGCGGCGATATCTTCAATCGAAACGGTAGATACATAACCATCCATGGTTATATTATCTATCTTTCTTACTTGGAAAAAAGCCAAATAGATAAAAATTAATATTATTAAACATAAGACTGTGATACTTTTCTTCATACTTTTCCTTCTTTTTTTAAGTAACCCTGAGAGTAAGGGTTTATTATCTTAAACTATTATATTTCTCTCTAAAATAAGTTATTTAAAATATCTAGATTTTTAGCCAGTAACTTATAATCACTACCCGATGCGATCCCATCTATTTTTAAATTAAGGGTATAATTACTAGTTTTAGCAAGGCAGTCTTTTTTAACTAAGACCATCTCCGCTCCTTGCCCATAATTATAATAACTAGCATAACCGGTTGAATTATTATATAAAACAAAAGATAAGGGTTGTAAATTTATCTCTTTATCATCTAAAACTAAAGTCGTCGGTTCAATAAAGAAGTATAAATCATTACCATCATATAAAAAGGCATTTTCTAAATCATAAGTATTATTTTTATACTTTAAAGTCTTATATAAACTACTTTGTCCATCTAAGATAGTTAGAGCCGGAACTTTTTTTTGGGTATAATTACTTAAAGGAAAAACTAAAGACATGGCAGTTGGAAACAAAGCAACATCTTCGCCACTATAATAAAGAGGTAAATTATTAACTACTTCCGATTTATCGCCAATTTCCATCTTTGTAATATTATTATCACTTTCTAAAGTAAGCGTAGTATCATAAGTAACTTTAACATTATCTAAATACTGATACATACTTTGATTTTCTATTCTTACCGTATTTAAATTCTTTTTACCCTTAGTACCAATAATAATTAAAATAATAAGTAATATTATAACGATAATACTAGGTATAACTATTTTTTTATTTCTGATTAAATTCTTTAATTTCTTTTTCCCGTTTTCCATCTTTATTCTCCTCTAAATATTTTAAATGGCTAAAACCAATTAATATTGTTAAAATAATTAAAAATATATTTGTTAAATTACAAATAACTTTTATATACCAAGAGGCATTTACAACCTTAGTATATAAGATAAAACCATACTTTAAATAATTAAGATAAAATATTACTAAAACTTCTATGATATCTATAACAATTCTAAGTCTCTTCCCATTAATTATATCATAAATAACTATTGGTATTAAAAGATAATAGAAGTTCCAGTTATAAATATAGTTACTATAGTCAGTATTAAATAATATAAACCAAATAGTAAAAATAACAAATAAATATAATAAACTATAAGATATATTATTTAAGATACTATTATTATTTAAAAGACCAATAATAAGTACTTTTAACTTATTATTATTCTTAGAATTAATTATACCTTTTAAAATAAGACTAAGTATTACCGTAATAATACCAAAATATATTAAAAAATAAACTATTTTATTAGCAAAATAAACTAAAGTATCCATAATTACCTTAACATTAATTTAAAAGTATTATCTAAGTTAAGATAGTAACCATTTATATTATTAAAAGTTATTTTATCATTTTTTAAAGTTAGTTCTATACTGCCTTTAATCTCGCCAATTAAAGGAGCGTGGCCTTCCATAACCAGTAAGTTATATTTACTACTTTTTATTTTAATAGCCACACATTCATTATAAGTTTTAACCCCCTCTTGTAAAGACATTATTTTGGCTATCATAAAATACTCCTGATATTTCCAATATAAAGGAATTTATTTTCATCTATATCATCATAAGTCCCATTTAAAATGCCTTCAACATCATCTAAAATATCACTTATATCTACCATTTTTCCAGGAATATTCGTATAGTTTTCCGCCACAAACATTGGTTGAGTAAAATAATTACGTAGTTTACGGGAACGGTAGAAAATATTTTTATCTTCTTCACTTAATTCATCGATACCTAAAACAGCAATTATTTCTTCTAATTCAGCATATCTAGCAAAACCGGCTAAAACCTTACTAACGAGATTATAATGACGAGCCCCAATAATATCTTCATCAATTAAACTACTAGATGACCTACTAACATCAACCGCCGGATATAAACCCGATTCCGCTATTTTACGACTTAAAACAATCTGCCCATCCATATGACTTAAAATTGTCTGCACGGCCTCATCCGTAATATCATCGGCGGGAATATAAATAGCCTGAAATGATGTAATAGAACCATTATCCCCTGAGTTAATGCGTTCTTCAACACTAGAAGTATCACTAATCATAGTCGTCGGATAACCATTTTCCACGGGTATTCTTTTTAATTCCGTATTAATCTCCGCTTTGGCCTGAATAAAACGATAAATATTATCAATAAAGACTAAAACATCTTGTTTTTTCTCATCGCGTAAATATTCCGCGACAGTAAGCCCGGTATAAACCGATTTACTACGCGATACCGGATTATCTCCCATCTGCCCAAAGACAATACTCATCTTATCTAAAAGATTCGATTCCTGCATTTCATCAATTAACTCTTTACCTTCACGACTACGCTCCCCAACGCCAATAAAAACCGCATTAGAATTTAATCTTTTATAAATATTATTAATTAACTCTTTAACTAAAACCGTCTTGCCAACGCCAGCACCGCCTAAAAGGCCCATTTTAAAACCCTTAGCAATCGGAGTAAAAAAGTCAATAACTTTAATTCCGGTCCACATAATTTCTTGATTAATAGATATGGTCTTTAAATCTAAAGTCTTAGTATAAACACTACGCTTTTTAACCGAAGTATAATTTTCTCCATTTAAAATATCCCCGTAAGAACTAAAAGTATGGTTTAAAACGTTATCCGAATACTCCATCTCTAAGCCATTACTATAAAAATAAACCGGCAACCCCTTACTAATACCAATAACCGAAGAAAAAGGAATACAAGTTAAAATTTTACTATCAATTTCTACTACTTCCATTAAATGTTTTTTACCATTATTATCTATATATAATATATCATTTAACTTAATATTTTTATTATCTTTTACAAACACTTTAATATTAATATTTGATACTGCAATTACTTCTCCTAACACATTAACTTTCCTTTCTATAATTGGCTAATTGTTTTTTAAAGTCAGCCGCTCTTTTTTCTTTACGTTTTATTTTTAGTTTTTCCTCTTCAATCTCATCAATCTTTCTTAAAGATTCATTAGTTAAATTTTCTCTTTGAATATTTTCCGAGGCCCAAGAATTACTTTCAATAATTTGTAATTTACAATCAATATATAAAAGAATTAAATCGGTAAACATAATCTTCCCATCAGCCTCGATAACAAAATCACTAGTATCTTTTGATTTCGGCGGTTCAATAGGAAATAATCTGGTTTTATCTAAATGCATACTATTAATATTAATATAACGGATAAAAATACAATTTATTTCTTTTATTTCTTTTTTCTCCAGTAAAGGTTTAATAATATCTTCTAACGCAGTAAAACTTTTATATAAATCTTCTTTACTGATATTTAAAACCGTATTGCTATCATGTAAAAATATCTTCTTACCGACCATAATCTTTAGGGAAGTAGTATCATTTAAAGCCTCATGTTTAATACTACTATTAAAGTTCCCACAAAAACCTAAATCATTACCAACATAAATATTAATTACTTTTCCATCGGGTTTAGCATTTAAAATTTTATGATCTAAGTTAAGATTTTGATTATTTAAAATAATACTCATAAACTCTTCAATTTCGGTTTCTAACTGGCGAAACTTATCGGCTTTTTTCTTGGCTTTATCTACTCTTAAAAGCGAGTGAAAGTTCATGACTTTAACTACATTTTTAATATTTGTCATTTTAACTCACTTAAGAAACGATAAGAATCTAACATTTCTTGTTGGCTTTTGGGACTATATCTATCTTGGGTTAAATTAGTTAAAATTTGTTTGCCTTCTTGCATAACGGCTTTAATACCTGCACTTAATTCATCTTGATTAGATAATTCATAAATACTAGCCATTTCTAAATAAGATAGTAATCTTCTTCTTAAAAGAGTACCACATGCCTTCATTTCTTTATTTTGAACGGCTCCGCCTAAACGCGATACGGATAAACCATAATTAATAGCGGGTTTAATTCCTTTTTGAAAGTTCTTACTAGATAAAACTAACTGGCCATCGGTAATAGAAATAATGTTAGTAGAAATATAATCGGTTATATCCTCACCTCTTGTTTCCACAATCGGTAAAACGGTAATACTAGCGCCGTTTTTATACTTACAGCCCTTTTCTAAAAGCCTTGAATGAAGATAAAAGATGTCTGCGGGATAAGCATCACGCCCCGGTGCCCTACCCGACATTAGGGAAGTCTCACGATAAGCATCAGCATGTCTTTTTAAATCATCAAATACCACTAAACAATTAGTGCCCATTTGCATATAACGTCTAGCAATCGACATGGCATAATAAGGAGTTAAAACCAAAAAGGGGGCGGGATAATCATTGAAAGCCGGGACAATTATCGTATAACTCATAGCCTCTTTATTTAATAAATCATAATAAATCTTCTTAACCTCTTTCATGGTCTTGCCAATGGGACAATAAATACAAACAATATCCTTATCTTTTTGATTAACAATAGTATCTAAAGCAATTTGGGTCTTACCCGTTTTCTTATCGCCAATAATTAACTGACGCTGTCCCAGACCAATAGGATACATTAAATCAATACCGGCAATTCCCGTTTGTAATTGCTCATTAACCGTACCTCTATCCATAATAGGAATATTATCTTCTTCAATAGGTACTTTAACTAATTCTTCATAAGTTTTACCAAGTAGGGGATCTTCTCCTAAAAGATTAATCATCCGCCCTAAGGCTTGGGGACTAAAATAACCTTCAAAGACTTCATTAGTTGTTATTGCTTTATCGCCAATAACTAACTCGGCTTCTTTTTTTACAATAGCCACCATACAAGTACTAGGACTTATCTTCGTAATATAACCAACGGCCTTATCCGCTAAATTAATTTTTTCATAATAGAAAGCCTTATCTAAACCACAAACCTCTACCACAAAATCACTAATACTAACAATTTTCCCGACATCAAAAACGTTCTTACCAGCATTTATATCTTTTATAACCTCATCTATATTCATAATACTCCTATTCTATACTATAATCATACATTTGATTATGGTAATATATCTTTACCCCTCTATAAATATTACTATCACATTTAGTAACGATTCTTTCATTTAAGTATTTATAATCTTTTAAATTATTACCAGCATATATATAAATACTAGGATCATACTTTCTTATTTCTTCTTCAATAGTATCTAATACTTTTAAAATATTTAAACTAGTACTAGTACAATATAAAGGTTCTAAAATATCTCTAACTCTTTTCGGAACCTTTTTAAAAATTACCTCTTTATTAACCCTTTTAACTAAAGTATTAGGTTTTAACTTTCTTAAAATATCATAAGTATTAACTAAATCTTGATAAGTATCAATATCTTCCTTAGTTAATCTATATTCTAAAAAATGTTTAATAATAGTCTCATTATCTAAATTAAATCTCGATTCTATTTTCTTGGCTTCTTTTAATATTCCTTCTTTTTTATATTGAACATCACTTATATAAATTTTACCTTCCTCAGTTTCACTATTTACATTATTAGTAAGACAATTATTAACTTTAGAAGGATTTTCTTTTTCTTTACTATCTTTAGTTTCTTCATTGTATTTAGATATATTAAGTAAATACCTCTTTTTAGCCTCATTATTAACATCTAAGACTAATTTTTTTAAGATAAAACTAGTTAAAAGGACTAATAACATTAAGATAAATATACTTAAAATAATTATATAAACATCTTCCATAATCACTCATCTGCATTAATAAACTTAGCATATATATCTAAATCTATTAAAGTTCCATTATAATAAATATTTTCTAATTTTAATTCATTTTTATAACCAATTCGATCTAATTTAAAAGTGCCATTATATCCTAACTCGGCGGCATTAATATCAATATCTTCTCCCGCTAAGTTATTATTATCACTATAAACATTAAGAGTAGCCTTATCAAAACGATATTCCCTATCCGTTTTTAAATAATAACTTATAGAATTAGCCGTTAATTTAGTTATCTTAAGTTCAATATTAGGTTCCTTGGTTCTAACAGTTATAACATCTTCCGTTACCGTATTTATAGCCCCTTCGACATTGATAGTATATTTAAGACTAATATTCTAATTAGTATTAGCATTTAGTCCTCTAATCGTCGTATTATTACTTTCTTTATTTAAATAATACTTTTGGGGTTCGACTATATTGCCCCCAGTTACTTCTAAATAAATAGTTGTAAATTCATTATTAGGATCAAAGACGTTATAGTTAACTTTAATTGTACTTACGGATGATTCAATAACCCCAATCGAAAGCCAACGGGATAAATTATAGTTTTTAATGTTGCCTTTAATCGTATTTTGATCAACTTGCATATTATATTGTTGTTTATTAGTATCTTGTAAACTAGAATTTAAGTTATTAAAACTACCTACCACTGTCTTAAAATAAGAATTGTAATAATCGTTTTGGGCCTCGACTTGTTTTCTTAAATTCTCCACCTGTTTTTTTAAATAATCGGTTGTCGAGTTAATGGTAGCATTATCAATTTCCGGATTATCTTCCTTCTTTTCCTCCGGTTTTTTATAATTATTAGTACTTCCAATAATTTTCTTTAAATCAATAACCGTATTATTAATATCTAAATATTCATTAGCAATATCAAAATCAAAACTACTCGTATTAATTACTAAGGGATTAATCTCTTTAACATTAATAGTATCATTATAAAGAGTACTATTCCCATTACGATCTATTTCAATAATTAAATAATCCTTCGTATTAATAGATCCATCACTGCTACTAATCTTTTTATCTATAATTAAGTATTTACGATCGGCTATTTTAAAGAACTTCGCCCCCTCAATTATACTTATTTTATTTTCTTTTGTTAAACGACTAATTTCTCCATTATCTTTTACTTCATAATAAGTACCATATATATTTAGAAAACTATCTCCATCTTCTTTGATGATAGCATGAGTTCCTAAATTATAAGTTACATTTAACATATCTTCATTATTAATAAGTTTATAATTGCCATCTAAACCCATCTTTAAACTAGCCGTTTTACTAACTTTAATATAATTATTTTCCGCATCATAAGTTATACTATTTTTACCAACACTATAATTATTAGTATCTAATTTAATAAAGTGATTAACTGCCATAATAAACATAACCACAATTAGGAAAGTGATTACGGTAATTATAATAAATTGTAAAGAATTATTTTTCTTCTTCATAATTTTTCCTTTCTAAATAGTATAAGCATATGATATTGTTCTTTCATCAACCGTTTGCCCAGAGGCATCAATAAACTGAATTTGAATATAATAAATACCGGTTCCTGAAATAATACTTTTTAAGGTATAACCATAACAAGTCGAAGTTCCACAAACATTAGCGGTTGGACTGAAGGCTTCTAATCCCGAAGGAGATGCTACTACCACCCCATCTTTATAAATAGAATAACGAATAGCACTAATATCAGATAAACGCACCGAGTTAGAAAACGTTAAATTAATCTTCGATTTATCATTAAGATTAGTAGTGGCATAAATATCCCCAACATCAATACCATCCCCCGTAAGACCATTAACATTTAAAGTTTTATAACTAACGACAATATTATCTTCATTGCTTGTATTAGTAAGATTAGCCTTATAAGTAATAACTATTTGATTTCTCTTCGTTAAATCAATATTATTTAAAACAAAATCTTTACCACCCGTATAAACCCCATCATAACTATTAGGGATTTCACTGCCTTCTTCATCATAAAATCCGACCGAATACTGCCCCTTAACTAAAGTATAACTAGAATCAATAGGATTAACTTTAAAAGTTAGGGTATTCTTATCAGTATCTCTTAAGGCTTGAATATAAAAGTAAGGCGCACTAAGTTGACTAAAGTAATAAGTATTCGAATAAGTCGTATCAAGTTCATATAAAGTATTATTAGATTTCTTTAAGTAAGCCTTTAACCCCACAGCATAATTAATACCGGTTTTAAACCCACTAGCAGGAGAAATACTAATTTTCTTACTCATATTAGTAGTAATATTAACATCATCACTTATAGTAATATTATAAGTATCATCAAGAGGAGTATATTCTTTCTTACCATTACTAGTACTAACTGTATAT
>CAKOSD010000005.1 GCA_934101745.1 uncultured Bacilli bacterium
TTCCGTTTATTGATAGAGTGGCAAATGATGTAACTTTAAAAGAGATAGTAAAGGATTTTGCACCCCAACCAGTTATTACGAAAGATAATGTTACTATGCAAATTGATACGGTTGTTTATTTTCAAATTACCGATCCTAAGTTATATACTTATGGAGTCGAAAATCCAGTAAATGCTATCGAAAATTTAACGGCAACAACTTTAAGAAATATTATTGGCGAGTTAGAATTAGACCAAACTTTAACAAGTCGTGATATTATCAATTCTAAGATGAGAGCGATTTTAGATGAAGCAACTGATCCGTGGGGAATAAAAGTTAATCGTGTTGAAGTTAAGAATATTATTCCACCAAGAGATATTCAAGAAGCCATGGAAAAACAAATGCGAGCTGAGCGAGAAAGACGCGAGAAAATTTTACAAGCCGAAGGGGAGAAAAAAGCCGCAATTCTAATTGCCGAAGGTGAAAAAGAAAGCGCAATCTTAAGAGCCGATGCGAAAAGGGAAACACATATTCGTGAGGCAGAAGGTGAGGCCCAAGCTATTTTAAAAGTTTCGGCAGCGAAAGCCGATGCCTTAAAGTTATTAAAATCAGTTGATGTTTCAGAGTCTGTTCTTAAACTTAAGAGTTATGATGCCATGGTAGAAGTTGCTAATGGTAATGCAACTAAGATAATTGTACCAAGTGATTTACAAAATTTAGTTACAGCAGGTACAGTATTAAAAGAAACTTTTAAAGAAGATAAGAAAGAAAATAAGTAAAATTTTAAAGTACACTTTGGTTAGTGTATTTTTTTTAATAATGCTCAGATAAAAAATTGTGTTAAAATTAAATAGTATTATATAAAAATATAGTATTAGGAAGTTTATAGGGTAAATTATGGCATTTTATTCATATGTTTTTAGCGCTAATTATAAGGGCTTTAAACAGAAATTAAAAAATATTGCAAAGAAGGAAAATAAAAGTTATCCATTAATGTTATTTGATACTTATCATAGTATTATTAAGTATGGAATCGGTTTAACTGATTATTTAAATTATGAATTTTATAAGAAAAGTAAAAAAGAAAGAAAAACTTATGCTGGTATAAAAATTCAAGATAAGTTTTATGAGATAGTAAGTCCCAGTGCTTATAAAAAAAGATATACTATTAAACCAGATTTTTTAGCAGATTTTAAAAAATATACTAAAAGAGATTTTGTAGTACCTGAGAAAGATAGTTTAGAAGAAGTAAAAAAATTTATTAAAAATCATGAATTTTTTATGAGTAAACCATATGATGGTTTAGGTGGAGCCGAAGTAAAAAAGGTTTATAGCAAAGATATTAAGAATGTTGAAGATTATTATGAAGAATGTAAAAATAATCGTATTTTTTTAGAAGAAGTGGTAAAACAACATAAAGAATTAGATAGATTGTGTAAGGCTTCATGTAATACAATTAGAATAATGACTTTTAATAATGGTGGTAATCCCGAAATATTATGGGCTGGTTTAAGAATTGGCAACGGAATTAATCCTGTTGATAATTTTCATGCTGGTGGTATGGCAACAGAAATAGATTTAGAAACGGGTAAACTTAAATATCCGGCCTTAGATAAGGATTTAAATGAGTATGATAAACACCCAGTTTCTCAGGTAAAGTTTGTAGACTTTGAAGTTCCTTATTTTAAAGAAGTAAAGGAATTGGTAAAACAGGCTTCTTTAGAAAGTGATAAAATATTAGTAGTTGGTTGGGATATTGCTGTTACTGATAAGGGACCAGTTGTGATAGAAGGAAATCGTAGACCCGGATTTGATGTTGTCCAAGTGGCTTCCAGAAGAGGAAGAATGGATATTATTGACCATGTTTTAGATGAATATTATAAAAACAATTTAAACAATAAATAGATAAGAAAATGTACATTTAATTTTAGTGTACTTTTTTAGCTTTAGCTTTCATCAACAAATTTATTTTAGATATTATTGATGATTTGATAAAATAATAGACTACATAATGTATTGTTAAAGAGTAATAATGAATTATTTAAAATTTGTTATTGCTTTTTAATTTTCATTTAATATTTCTTCAATATAATTGATTTTATTGAAGGAGGATTTATGTATATAATAAAAAACGCTTTTATTTCGATATCAAGAAATAAAGGGAGAAACATACTTATTGGGATTATTATAACGGTTATTGCTTGTGCTTGTACGATTGCTTTAGCCATAAGAAATACTGCTAATATGACGGTAGAAGAGTATCAGAATGCAAATGATATAGTAGGAAGTATATCGTTTGATAGACAATCTTTGATGGAAAATTTTAAAGTGGGAGAAGATGCTACTAAAGATAATATAGAGGCTTTTAATAATGTTGAGTCCCTTACTATTGATAGCATTAATAATTATGGAAATAGTGATTATTTAAAAGGGTATTATTATGTTTATGCCACATCTTTAGATAGTGATACTTTAACTAAAGCTACTGATACTTATGAATATGAAGTTGAAGATAAACAAACTACTACGACGACTAAAAAGTCTAATTCAGGGAATAGACCACCAATGGGTGGTGAGAACTTTGGAACAACTACCGAGAAAAATACCACAATAACTATTACTAAAAGAACCGAAAAATTTGGAATTAACAGGGCTTTAACTGGAGCATTTGAGATAGATGGTTATTCTTCGTATGATGCCATGACGGAGTTTACAAACGGTACTTATAAAATAACAGATGGTGAGATGATAAGTAACTTTGAGGATTTTGAGTGCGTTATTAACTCAGAATTGGTTAAATTAAATGAAATTAATGTTGGTGATACCATTAAGTTAAAGAATAGTACGACTAAAGAAACTTATGAATTTACTGTTGTTGGTATTTATGAAGACAATTCTGAACAAGAAAATACCCAGAGTATGTATTCAAAGAGTGTTAATACCATTATTACAGGTTCGGAAGTAGTAAGTAAGTTAGTGTTAGATGATGATACTTTAGTTACTAATATTACGCCGTCGTTTATTATTAAGGATGAAGAATCTATTGATAAATTTAGTGCTGAATTACAAGAAAAAGGCTTAAATGAATATTATACTTTGACTACTAATTTAGAAGAAATAGAGAGTGCTACTAAATCAATTGAAAATGTTAGTAAATTTGCTACCACTTTCTTAATCATTACTTTAATTATATCGGCTGTTGTTTTATTAATAATTAATATGATTAATATTAGAGAAAGAAAGTATGAGATAGGTGTATTTAGAACCGTAGGTTTAAGTAAATTTAAATTAACTGTGCAATTTCTTGTGGAACTTTTAATGGTATCATTAGTATCCCTTAGCGTTGGCGCGGTAATTGGTGGCGTTTCGGCAAAAAGTGTTGGTAATTACTTATTGCAAAGTGAAATTACTGAAACAGAAAATTTTAAAGAAGAACAAAATAATAACTTTGGACGCGGGGATATTGATAGAAAGTTTAATACCGGTGTTCAAGTAAAACAAATAGATGAAATGAATACGGTGGTAAATTACATAGTAATATTAGAACTACTGGGGATAGGATTAGTATTAACTTTTATAATTGGTTTATCTTCGATGATAAGTATTCAAAGATTTTCCCCACTTACTATATTGAAAGAGAGGTCTTAAGATGAAGATATTAGAGCTTACCAATGTTTCCTATCGTTATAATGATGCTTCTAAGGATGACTATGTTTTTAAGAATTTAAGTTATACTTTTGAGACTGGTAAAGTTTATGCTATTAAAGGTAAGAGTGGTTCGGGGAAGACAACTTTATTATCTTTAATAAGTGGTTTAGAAAAATGTAGTGAAGGTAAGATTATCTTTGATGGTAAGGATTTAAAAGAAATGAATTTAGATGAATATCGAAGTACGCATATTGGGATAGTTTTTCAAAGTTATAATTTATTACCTTATTTAACTGCTTTAGAAAATATAACTTTGGCAATGGATATTAGTAAGGAAAAAATAACTAATAAAAAAGATAAGGCTTTACAATTAATGCAGAAAGTCGGACTTGATAATTCTTATGCTAATCGTAAAATTTTAAAATTAAGTGGTGGAGAACAGCAAAGGATTGCTATTGCCAGAAGTCTTAGTTATGATGCGAAGATGATTGTGGCTGATGAACCAACTGGTAATTTAGATAAAGATACGGAAAATGATATTATGACAATATTTAAAAATTTAGCTAAAAAGGATAATAAATGTATAATAATTGTCACGCATTCAGATAATGTTTGTAAACAGGTAGATACCGTTTATGAGTTGAAGAAAAAAACTAAAAATTAAAAATTTGAAGGAGCACATAAAATTGTGCTTTTTTACTTTAAATAAATTCGTTGATAAAAGATTAATTAATTTTGATTTTAATTAAAGTCATTATTTGTTATACTTATTATGATAGGAAGGGTGAACATGATGGATTCAGAATTATTTGGAATAGGTAATTTTAATGTTTTACAAGATAATGATTACTATTATGTTTTTAGAGCATTAAATAGGGCTGATCATGCTGATGTATTAAATTATTTTTTAGAAACTAATGAAGATATAGAAAGAATTAGAACTGATAGAGAAAGATATGAAGAAGAACATGGCAGGGCTAAGTATAATAAGGATTCGAAATTATCTTTAGAAGAAATTTATGATCATATAAAAGTGCGTTATTTAAAGGAAACAAATTGTATTTCCCTAAGTACTAATGCTAATGTATCTTTAGATTATGGGGCAGGTTATTTTGATGAATATGCCGTAATTAAAGTTCCTAAAAATGACCATGAAAATATTGTTGCAGCTGGACAATATATGTTAACAGAAATTTCTAATAGAATAGAAAAGGCTTTGACCAATAAAAATGTCGATAGAAAGATTTTAGATATTATTGAAAGAATTGATACTATGAAATCTAATGAAAACATTGTAAATACGGTATCAATTTTATGCAAGGATCAAAAGTATGCTAAAGATGTTATGTCAAGATTTCAGTCAAGGCAATTTTTAAATGGTGAGCAACAGTTAGAATATAATAAATTAATTGCTAAGCTTACGGTTTTAGAGGTAACAGGAGTAATTCCTAGTATTATTAAAGAAAATGAAAATAATAGTTCTTTATTATCAACGGTTGGAGGGGCTTTTTCATCAGGTGAAGTTATCCACTATAAAGATATAAGCCATGACAAGTTTAAATATGTTTCTAAAAATATGATGAATTTGTTTGCAATAGTACAACAATTGAAAGAAAAACATCCTGATAATTATAATGTCAAACGATTAGAAGCAAGAGTTTTACAATTGTATAATCAAGGATATGATATAAAACAAGATGGTGATAAAGTTTTACTTACAAACGGTACTGATAGTATTGATTGCTATTTAAATCCATCTAATTCACCAATATTTAATTCGGAAAAATTAGATGATAAGTTATTTTCAATTGAAGAAGTATATAATATGACCGGTGGTGCGATTAATTATACACAGGCTAAGGTTTTAATAGAATTTTGTTATTATTTAGCAGAGGCTAGAAGACAGGCTTATGATTATGCAGGAATTGTAAGTGCTATCATGGGCAACACTAATTTAAATGAAATAATTATTAAAGATACAGTGGCTATTAATAGTAAAATAATTGATAGAATAAACAATAATGGTTATAAAATTTGTGAGTCAGTAAATTTAGGTCTTGAAGATAAATATGCGGGTTACTATTCTGCTCTTTATCAAAGACAATTAGTAGATTTAATATTTAATTTTAGTACGGAATCGTTAGAGAAGTTGTTAAGTGATAGAGGATTAACTTTAAGTTATAGTGTTATTAGTCATATTCAGAGAAATAAAGCAACTAGTAAGAATGAATACTATGCATCCTCAATTATTGATACGATTAATTTTGAAGAGATTTATCCAACCACCGTTGCTGATGAAACCATAGAGGAAGAAAAACAAAAATTAACATCTGATTTAGCTAAGAATGATATTAGTAAGCTTTATAATGCTTTTCTTAAGTTAGATTTATCTCATGAAGATATTTCTTATTATATTTTTAATTTGTTTATTAGTAATTCTTATAAGGGCAGGACTTTTGAAGAAATATGCAATATGGATAATATTGATGAGTTTATTAGTGATAATTCTACTGTCTTTAATAAAAAAGTTAATACCTTAACATTAAGGCGATATTTAGGAATATTCCAAGATATGAATTATGTTTCTGATTCCAAGATTGTTTTGAGAGATTATCAACAACGTATTAAAAATGAAGTAGATAGTATTTATGCTGATAACCGGAGGTTTGCTGGTGTTGTTTTACCAACTGGTGGCGGCAAATCATTTATTGCTATGGCCGAAATGGTGGATAGAAGAGATGAAAAAATAGTTTATTTAGCCCCAAGAGTTGGAATTTTAAGAAACTTCAAAAAAAATATTGTTGAATATGTTGCTGGTGTTGATCCGGAAGGCTTGAAGGAAGAGGAACTTGATGTAATAGTTAAAGATTGTTTTCCTTATATGGAACTTATTTGTTATCAAAGTCTGACGGCAGCGGATGAAGCGAAAATTGCTTCCCTAAGTGCTGATTTTATTATAATGGATGAAATTCATCATATTGGTGGTAGAAATTGGAATATGTGTGTTAAACAGCTTTTAGATAATAATAAAAGTGCTAGAATTTTGGGTATTTCTGCCACACCAGAACGTGATAATTTTGTGGAATTAGAGGGCGAAGAATACTTTAAAATGTATAATGGCGATATGATGATGGCTATGGCGGCATATTTAGATAATTATAGTGCAACAGAATTAATGCAAAAAAGATATCTAGCGTGTGATATTAATATTATTGATGCTATTCAAGAAGGCTACGTTGTTTGTCCAAACATTATATCTTATGATTATGCACTTGATGAGAGCGAAGACTATAAAAGTGCGATTCGGCTTGTTAATAAAATCAAAAATCCCTTAGCGGTTGCCAAGGCTAAAAGTGCTATTGATACGATGCTAGAGGCTGCCAACAAAGCGAAAATTGTAAATGAAGATGAAATAATTAGTCAATATTTAAAGGTCAATGATGGTCGATACATTTTACTTTTACCTCGTAAACCAAGGGAGTATGAAGGGACAGTCGATGATTACTTTGAAGAGATGATTGAAAATTTTAAAACGGCAATTTATGATATAGATAAAGAACCTCACATTGAATACATACATAGTAACCAAACGCGAAAATTAAATGATGCTGCTATGCAAAGATTTGAATCGTATAATGATAAACATATGAAAGTTTTAGCGGCTATTGATATGCTTGATGAAGGTGTTCACTTATCTCATTTAAGCGGTAGTTTTAATTATCGAAAGATAGATAGTAAACACTTAATATTATCACTTCAACAATTAGGGCGGGTTATTTTTGCTATAGATCCTAATAAGGAATTGACGGAGGCTGATATTCCTGTAGTTTTTGATAAATATAATAACTATATGAATTTGAATTTTGATAGATTAGTAAATAAAAAGACGGTTACTTCCGATTTAGAAAAATTAAAAGAAGTTGTTTTCTGGATTGAAAAATATAAATCTATTCCTAATGCTAATAGTACTGATAAACAAGAAGTGAGAAAAGCAGTAACTTTAATAAGAATAAGAGAAAAGTATGCTAAATATAAAAATATTAATTTAGATGAACAAAATTTAAATGACTATGATAAATATAATATTTCCTTAATTATAGGTATTTGCAATAAGTACGATATTTGGAATATGAATTTAGGAACTATTTCTAAAGAAGAAATCCGTAAAACCGAAAGAGTTACTTTATTTAATGTAAGTGCTATCAGACAGACATTTTTAGAGGCTTGTAATTCAGTAAGAAACATTGCTGGCGCATCGGCTATGAAAGCAAGTGACCGTATAAAATTATATTTACAAGTTGCTGATATTTTAACTGAAAATGGAGTTATTTTAACACCAGATGTACTAACTAGTAATGTGGCTGTTGCTATTAGCGACTTACTTTCTGCTGTTGATGAGATATCTTTAGAAAATATTAAATATGATTTAGCTAGTTTAGGACTTGATTTTAATTATCCAATTGGAATTGAATATGATCACTGTAAAGATTGTTTCTTTGCCGGTAAATCGGTATTTGCTGGTTATGATTATAATTTTGAGGATATTACCAATTTAAGAAAATTTGGTATTTTATGTAATAGTAAAAATCGGGATGTTATTGATGAACAAGGATTTATTATAAGTGGTCCTAATAAAATAATTGGTAAAAATATTTGGACGGGTACATATTATTCTAAAGATAATGCGGACATTAAAGGCTATGATCCTTATGGATTTAATGTTAAAACTAAGATTAATATTCATACTGATGATTATGTTGATAGTTATGGTTTTAATATTGACCGTATTAATGTAAGAACTAACGAGTTATATGATGAACATGGGTTTGATATTGACCACAATCATAGGGAAACTGGTACTAAGTTTGATGAACGTAATTTTGATATTGATGGTTATTGGTATATATATAATCCTGATGCTGATACTTATGAGAATTCTCGCAGAAAATATGATTTACAATCTTATGATATAGAGGGCTTTAATAAAAGAAACTTTAATAGTTCACATTTACATAAGATTACAAAACTTCCATATGATGAAATGTTCTTTGATGAAGAGGGTTATTATTGGGCTTTACAACCAGATGGTTCACGAGCTAAAACTAATAAGATATTTAACGATGAAATGTTTGATAGAGAAGGAAATCTTTATGTATATGATGATAATGGCAAGCTGGTAAAAAAAGGTCAAGTATATAATAAATATGGTTTTATGGCTGATGGAACTCATTACATAACAAAAACTAATCTTGATGAACGCGGTTATGATATGCATGGAATATGGTATAGAAAGAATGGTAGGATTTACGTATCAACCGGTTCTATATTTAATGATAAAGGTTGGACAAGAGATGATTTAACTTTAAGACATAATGCCTATGGTTTAACAATAGATAGTAAAGGTAATCTTTTGTTAGATAAAGTTGATGATTATGGTTTTGATATTAAAGGAAGATATCACCGTCCTAAAGATGAAATTGATAAAACTGGATTTAAAACTTTTCATCCTGGTTATATAGATTATTCAGATAAAGTAATGGATAGTAATAGAATTAATGGTGTATATTATGATATTCATGGCTTTGATAAAAATGGTATATCAAGAGATAAATATGGTTTTGATAGACAAGGTTATTGGTGGAAAAAAGATGAAAATGGTGAGTTAGTTAATACATACAATTATTTTTCTGATGAAGGTTGGACTGTTGATGAAAAGAAGTTTATACCATATTTAGGTTTAACTAAATATAGCCCTATTGATAGTAGAGGGTTTAATATAGACCACGTTTATAGAGAAGAGCATTTGTTTCAAGATTATGATAAGCACTTTTTTGATTATTATAATGTTAATCTTCATACCGGAACTTATTTAGATGAAGGAAATTTTGATGTAAAAGGTGACTGGTGGAAACAAGATGAAAATGGTGAGTTAGTTAATACCCATTCTAAGTACAATGATGAAGGCTGGAATATTGATCATGTAAATGAAAGAACTGGACGTATTGTTGATGAACATGGTTTTGATTATCTTCATTTATATAATTATTATACTAAAGGAAAATATCCAAAACTTAATTCTTCTCTTTATGATCGTCGGGGGTTTGATTATTTATGTATTCATAGAAAAACTAAAAAAGTTTATGATACGCATTATTTTGATATAGATGGTTTCTGGTATAAAAAAGTTGGCGATGAATATGTTAAAACTGATTCTAAATTTGATGATAAAGGGTATGACTGTACAGGGTATGACGCTAACGGCTTTTCTAGAAATGGCTTTAGTAAATCCAATAGAAGAAAATATAATCCACGTGGTTTTGATGTTGATTGCTTGCATTATTTAACTCATCAACCTTATGACTTAGAGGGATTAGATATAAATGGCAATAAAGTAGCTGGTGTTGATTATGCCTTAATTGAGAGAGTAAAAAGAAAGTTGCATTTTGAGTCTAGAAAATATTTAAAAGAATTGTTAGAAGAATATAATATTCGGAAAATGTTAAATGAAATAGTAAGTATTTATGATGAAAGTACGGAAGATTTTGAAGAAGATGCTGGTGAAATTAATGAATTTATTCAGGTTATAATGCAACTTGCTATTAAGGAAGATAATACTTTATATACTGAAGAGGAGATATATGAATTCTTAAAGATGTATGCTCGCGATACTAAGGAACAGCAAAAAGATGAAGAAATATATGGTTCAATTAAGGAAGATGAATATGGAGAAATAACTTTTATTGATGATCCTCGTGATGCTATAGCCTTTGGAAGGAGATAAGGATATTAAGACACATTTTAATTAGAAGTGTGTCTTTTTACACTTTATTGTGTTAAAATTTGTTTATTAATACTTGAAAGGAACTAAATTATGAAAGTACTGATTGATAATGAAGAAATAAAAATGTCGGTTTCAGAAAAATTTATGAGACCAAGTAAGTCGTTAGGTAATAAGTCTTTAGCGGACTTTATGCTTCAAAATACTATGGATAAACTGGCACTTTATAGAAAAATATTTGGCGTCGAAAGATTAGAAAAAATATGTTTTGAGACATATGATGTCGATACAGAGTTAGATGAATTTTTTAAAAGACGAAGAGAAGTTGATAAAAGTCCAGTTCCTTCTTATTGCCGAGGTTTCTTTGATGATAAAAGCAATCTTTCGTGTTCTTGCAATCATGCCAATGCAGCGTATAAAAGTGGGTGGTGGTATAGTGCTGTGGGTACTAATGCTCATGAGGCTTTTCATTTATATTATAAGAAATATGTTTATGGTAATGATAGAATAGTATGGTTTGATGAGGGCATGGCGCAGTTTATATCAGGAGAAAAAGACTGGCTACTAAATGATGAGGTTAAGTTTGAACAGGCATTTAGAAAATTTTTAGATGATTATGTTCCTATAGATAATTTAAATGTAAGATGTCATGGAAAAGATGGGGTTTCTGATGAATATATATTTGATAGGCCTAAAGTGTTTAGAGGATATATGGCTAGTTTTTTAATAATTAAATATATAGATGAAGTTTATGGTAGAACTTATTTATATGAACTAATGAAAAATAATAAGAAAATTAAAGAGTTTGGTGATAGGGCTCTAGAAGAAATGGTTAGTTATTATAAGAAAAAATATACTATTAGTGATGGTATTAAATTATAAAGGAAATTTATTTGAAAAAGAGGAATTTTATGCGATGTAAGTGGTGCAACGAAAAAAATGAGAAATATGTAGAATATCATGATAACGAATGGGGTATTTTAAATACGGAGGATAAATATTTATTTGAAATGTTAATTTTAGAGTCTTTTCAAGCAGGGCTATCATGGGAATGTGTTTTAAATAAAAGAGAGGCTTTTAGAAAAAGTTATGATAATTTTGCTATTGATAAGATTATAAATTATGATGATAAAAAAATAGAAGAATTAATAAATAATAAAGATATTATTAGAAATAAATTAAAGATAAGGGCTAGTATAAATAATGCTAAAATATTTAAGAAGATTAGTGAAGAATATAAGGGTTTTTATAATTATTTAAAGACTTTTACTAAAGGTGATATTATTTATGAAAATGATAAAACTACTTCTAATTTAAGTGATAATATTTCTAGAGATTTACAAAAAAGAGGAATGAGGTTTGTAGGAAGTACAATAATTTATTCTTATTTGCAGGCAATTGGGGTAATTAATAGTCATGATGATACTTGTGATTATAAAAATAAGAAGTATTGATAAGAATAAGTAGTAATTTAGAAAATAATTTATTAAAATAAATATAGATAATTTAAGAATAGAGGGATTAAAATGCTTGCTAATGTCTTACTTAGTATAGTTTCAATTTGTACATTGATTTCCTATGGACCTCAGATAACGCAGTTAATAATTAGTAAAAGTTCGGAGGATTTAAGTATTTCTTCGTGGGTAGTAGGAACGATAAGTTATCTGGCTTATGTCTTGTATGCTTATCTTTGTACAAGTGATAATATGTTAAAGTTTACTTCAATGTTAGAATTGGTACTATCTTGTATGGTGCTAGTTTTAATTATTGTTTTTCGCATTAGAGATAAGAAGAAAAAGAAGTAAACTTTCTTTTATAGGTTGACAAGTGTATAAAATACACATATAATATAAATGGATGGTGAAGGTAATGGAATTAAACAATAAGTTATATAAAAATATAGGTATTCATGTTATTACTACTTTGTTTACAGTCGATAAGGGAATTGTAAAGGTTTTGCTGGTTAAACGAACTAATGAACCTTTTAATGGTTATTGGGCTTTACCGGGTGGGGCAATGTATAATAATGAAACCCTAGAAGATGGGGCTAGAAGAGAATTAAAAGAAAAAACCGGATTAGAAAATATTAAATTAGAATTAGGTAATATCTTTGATGATGTTAATAGAAGTAATTTACAAAGAATGATTGGGGTTTCCTTTCTAGGGGTTATAAATACTAAGGGTATAGAGTTACAAAAAGAAACAATGAAAACTTCTAATGCCGACTTTTTCGCCATTGATAAAGTGCCTAAACTTGCTTATGATCATAATTTAGTAATAGATAAATCGTTAGCAATTTTAAAAGAAAAAATACTTAAGAGCAGTATTTTAAAAGATTTATTACCGGAAGAATTTACTTTACCAGAGTTACAAAAGGTTTATGAAACTTTATTAAATAAAGAGTTAGATAGAAGAAATTTTAGAAAGAAATTATTAAATGATGGAATAATACAGGCTGTTAATAAAGATGCTGTTTTTAATGGGAAGAAACCGGCTAAGTTATATTGTTTTAAAGATATAGAAAAATAAGTGTATTAGTAATAATACCTTTTATAATCAGATTGTATGTGTATAAAATACACATAAGAAAGAAGGGTAATATGATTAATTTGTATATTGATTTTGATGGGGTAATTAAAGATACTATTAGAGTAAGTTATAAGATGATGGCAGATTTAGGGATTGACTTAAATAATAGGGCCGATGTTATTAAGTTTTATCAGAGTATTGATTGGAATGAACTATTAGATAATTCCGAGGAGTTAAATAATGCTTTTCAAAATATAAATAAAATTTATGAAGAGAAAATATTTAGACCTGCTATTTTGACGACGGTTAATTCTTTAGGCGAGATGATTGCTAAGACGAATTATATTAGAAGTAAAAATGAAGATATAAGTATTATTTGCGTTCCAAGCGGAGTAGAAAAATGTAAGATAGTTAAGGCTTCTAAGGCTATCTTGGTTGATGATTATTCTGGTAATTTGGCTAGTTGGGTAAAATCAGGAGGAATTGGGATTAAATTTGGTTATGATGAGGATTATATTTCGATTGATTCCTTAGCTTACTTTGCCTCTGATAAGGTTAAAAAATTAGCGTTGGTATGCTAAGACAAAGACTCTTTATGATATAATTGAAGAAGATAGGACGGATTTTGATGCCAAGAGAAGAATTATTATCAGCAGTTTATATGATTATTAAAAATGAAAAAGGAGAAGTTTTATTTCAAAGACGATGGGGTAGTAAATTGTGGCCGTATTTTCTAGGACTACCCGCTGGTCATGTTGATAAGGGAGAAGATACTTACGAGGCTTTAATTAGAGAGGCTAGGGAAGAATTAAATATAGATATAACTACTAAGGATATAGAAGATACATTTGTAGTAAATCGAATTAATAAGAACTTAAAACCTTATTATGATATCTATTTTGTTATTAGAAGTTATAAAGGAATAATTAAGATTAATGAACCTAATAAGTGTCAAGAACTTAGGTGGTTAGATTTAGATAATTTACCTGTAGACGTAATTGGTTTTGAAAAGGAGGCTCTTACTAACTATAAAAAAGGAATAAAATTTAGTGTTATTAGAATAGATGAAGATAAAGATATGGAAAGGTTAAATAAATTATGAAAAAGATATTTAGAATTACTTTGTTAGTTATTTGTCTAGTTATAATTATTGGATTTTTAGGTTTTAAAATTTATACTGGGAAGATAGGTAATAAAGTTAAATATGACAATAGTCATTTTAGGATTGCCACTTATCGCAGTAATATGGATAAAGATAACGATGGTATTGATGATCAAACTGATATATTAAATAATGTTAGAAGTTATATTGCTACTAAGCCTAAATATGACAGTAAGTATTATGCGGGAGGTTATCCTGATGATGGGTATGGAGTTTGTACTGATGTGGTGGCTTTTGGTTTAAGAGATGCCGGTTACGACTTAAGAGAACTAGTTAATGAAGATATTAAAAATAATCCTGAGAAGTATAATATTAAAGTTCGTGATAAAAATATTGATTATCGGAGAGTCAGAAACTTGTTAACTTATTTAGAAGGAAATAGTATTAATTTGACTACAGATATTAAGGATATTGATAAGTGGCAAGGTGGGGATATTGTGGTTTTTAGTACGCACATTGGTATTATCTCGGATAAAAGAAATCGAAAAGGTATACCTTATGTTATTCATCATGAAAGACCTTATCAGGAAGAATATGAAGAGGATATTTTAAGTAGTAGGAAGAATGATATAAAGGGGCATTTTAGAGTTAGTTAGGTTTTTAGGAATTAATTAGGTTTGTCTAGTTAATTTCTTTTTTTTAACTTCCCACCCGCCCACCCAGAGGGAATATCAAGGGTAAAAAGTGTCAAGAAAGTGTCAAATTTAGCAGAAATTTGTAGTTTTTAGAAAAAATTTTGTAAAAAAAGAAGGAAATTGGTCTTCTGTTACCAATAAGTATAATTAGATGGAGTATTTTTAACTATCTCTAGAAAATGACAAGATAGAAAGAAGGAATACGATATGTCATTAGAAACAAATAAAGAAAATTTAAAAAAAGAAAGGAAGACTGTAAGAATGGATAAGTTATCTGAAGGTCAGATAATACCTTTAAAACAAGATTTTATGTTTACCCAAATATTTAATGATGAAAACTATGATTTTGTTCTTTATCAATTGTTATCAGATGTTCTAAACGTGAATAAAGAAGCATTTAATAATAATATAAAATATTTAAATAGATATTTAAAGAATTTTAATAAAAAGAATAACTTAAATAAAGTTGATTTACTTATTAAAAATAAAATGTTTACCAAAGATGGTAGGGAGAAAGAAGAATATACTAATATTGAAATAAATACTTTTAGTTCCATGTTAAGAAGAAATAAGATTTATAGCAATATAATTGGTAGTTTTTTTTGGGATGTAGGGGTTAATATTGACCATATAGTCCAAGTGAATTTTAATTTTTTTGATACAGATAAATTAAGATTAGTTTCTATTAGTCAAATGAAGGATCAAGATAATAATATTGATATTAATTGGTATGCTATGGTATATAATATTTCGGTTAATTATGCTTTAAATTCGTGTTATAATCTAATTGATGAAAGAGAGAAAAAGGTTGCTAATTGGTGTATTTTGATGAATACAAATGATTTAGAAACTTTTAAAAGAAAGGCAGAAGAAATTATGGGAAAAGATGATGCTGAAAAATTAATTTATCGCATCGAAGAGTTATCTTGTGATAAAGAAAATATTGCTTTATTTACGAAACTTAGCAATGAAGAAATGGCCTTTAATACTAGACTTGTCGAGGCTAAAAAAAGATGCAAAAAAGCGTTATAAAGATAACTGGTGTAGAGGA
>CAKOSD010000006.1 GCA_934101745.1 uncultured Bacilli bacterium
TTATTATTGAAAAATATGCAGACGGGGGAAAATAATGATGAATAAGAAAATATCCGTAATAGTAGCAGTTTATAATACTGAAAAATATGTCGAAAAATGTTTGAATTCGTTATTAAATCAAACATATCAAAATTTAGAAATAATTGTGGTTGAAGATGGTTCCACAGATAATTCTAAAGAAGTTTTAAAAAAGTATTCACATAATGACAAAATAAAACTAATATATAATAAAAAAAATAGTGGGCTTTCCTATTCTCGAAATGTAGGTTTAGAAAATGCTACGGGTGATTATATTGGGTATATTGATTCGGATGATTATGTTGATTTAGATTATTACGAAAAATTAATGCAAGCCATTATAGACAATAAAGCCGATATTGCTATTTGTGATATGAAAATTGTAGATGAAGAAACTAATACAGAAGTTATTTCTAGATGTTGTAATAGTGATAAATTTAATGTTTATAATGTAGTAAATAATGGGCTGGCTGCTAGTGCTTGTAATAAGTTATTTAAAAAAGAATTAATTAGTAAGTATAAATTTGCTGAAGGAAAAGTAAATGAAGATATAGCCGTTGTTATTCCTACTATGGTTGAGGCTAAAAAAATTAGTTATGCTAATACTTATTATTATTATGTTCAAAGAGGTGGCTCTATTCAAAATAGTAGCTTTAGTGATAAAAGATTTGATATATTTTATGGAGTTAAAACAACTTTAGAAAGAATTAAAGATAATAAAGATTATGAGTCTTTAAAAGAGGCTATTGTTTATAATCAACTAGTAGTATTATTATTGTATGTAATTCCTAAAGAGAAGAAGTTTTTTTCTAGATATAAAGTTTTAAAGAAATATTTTAGTTTAATTAATGAATATGATGTGAAAAATAATAAACTATATCAAAAATTCTTAAATCAAGAATCAAGAATTAATAAAATTTATTATTCTAATTTAGTAAATTTAAATGTAAAGAGACTGTTTATTTTAGATAATCTTTGGATAAGTTTATATCATTTATTACGAGATGTTAAACATATAAAGCAAAGGAACATAATTCCTGATATTTCTTTAGATGATCTTAAGAAGTGTGCGATAAAACAAAATAGTTATGCTAAAACCAATATAAAGATATCGGTTGTTATTCCTAATTATAATTATGCTAGGTTCTTATATGAACGAGTATATAGTATTTTAAATCAAGATTATCCAATTTATGAACTTATTATTTTGGATGACTGTTCAAGTGATAATTCTTTGGAAGTTATTAATAAAATAGTTTCTAGTATCAATAAATATATTAATGTTAAAGTGGTTCCTAATGAAAAAAATAGCGGTAATGCTTTTAGTCAGTGGCAAAAAGGATTTAAATTAGCAAGTGGCGATTATGTTTGGATTTGTGAGGCTGATGATTATTGTAAAAAGGACTTTCTAAAAGAAGCAATTAAACCCATAAATAAAAATGAAAATATTGTCCTTAGTTATACTGATACGGGCTTTATAGATAGTGAAGGAACTATTGTTAAAAATTCGTTAATAGATCAGATAGATTTATTAAAAACGGGTCATTGGCAAAAAAATTATGTTAATGATGGACCAAAGGAAATAACCAATTATGCTTATCTTAATTGCACTATTCCAAATGTTTCGGGAACAATAATAAGAAAAGACGATTACGAGGAAATATTGAATATATCTAAAACTTTTAAACAATGTGGCGATTGGTATTTTTATCTTAATGCCTTAAAACGAGGTAAGATTGCTTATAACAAGAAAACCTTAAACTACTATCGCTTACATGGCAATAATATAAGTTCTACTATGAATAGAAAAAAACATTTACTAGAAATAAAAAAAATATATTCTTACTTAGAAAATAATGATAATATAAGTACAGAGCAGCAAAAAAATATGCAAGATAGATTAAATTTTTTAGAACAGGTGTGGGGTATTAAATAAAATGAAAAATGAAGTAAAAAAAATGTTATTAAAAGTAACACCAAATAGTGTATACGAAAAATATAAAAAGTTCAAAAATAATAGACATGTAACTGTATATAAAAATGATAGTGAATTTCATGAATATAATGATCAATATAAAAAAGTATCTGTAATAATACCAAATTATAATTATGAAAAATACATTGAAGAAAGAGTTGATTCAATTCTTTTCCAAACTTATCCAATTTATGAATTAATAATTTTAGATGATAAATCAACGGATAATTCAGTAGCAAAAATAGAAGAAATAATAAAAAAACATCCCGAAATTGCTATTAAATTTGTAAAAAACGAAAAAAATAGTGGATCTGTATTTAGTCAATGGCAAAAAGCCTTTACTTTAGCAACTGGTGATTATGTTTGGATTGCTGAGGCTGATGATAGTTGTAATAGTCATTTTTTAGAAAATATTATGCGAGGCTTTGAAGATGAGGATGTAGTTTTATCCTATGCTGAGAGTATGCGTATAGATGAGGATAATCGGATTATAAGTGATGATTGCCGCGATTGGATGCTTGCTGTAAGTAAAACTAAATGGCTTCATAGTTATATTAATGATGGTAAGGAAGAAATAAAAGAGGCTTTGGCTGTTTGCAATACAATACCAAATGTATCTGCAGTAGTTTTTAAAAAAGGAAATCAGGTTGAAATTATCGAAGAAGCCAAAAAATTTAAAATAAGTGGGGATTGGTTCATTTATTATACTTTGCTTAGTAATGGAAAAGTCGCATATTGTCATAAAAGTTTAAACTATTTTCGTAAACATTCTAAATCAACAAGTACAGTAGCATCACGAGAAGTTGAAATAAGAGAACTTTTAACTATTCAAAGTGATATTAGAAAAAAATTTCAATTAAACAGTGAGCAAATTCATAAACAATCATTTCGATATGGTGGCATAATTGGGGAAACTAGTGTGGAATTTAGAAACGAGGTAAGTAGTATGATAGCAAAAAAAATAGCCTGGATAATTCCTTGGCCAATTAAGGGTTCTGGTGGTATTAGAACAATGATTCAGAATGCTAACTTTTTAGTAAGACAAGGTTTTGAATGTGATATATATGTGGAAGAAGATTATGCAAATACTAATGAATCAATGAAGCAAAGAATTATTAATTATTATGGGGAATGCTTATGCAATGTTTATGTGGGAATTTCTTTTCAAAAAGAGTATGATTTAGCCTTTGCCACTTATTCTATAAAAACACCTGATTATTTATATTATATGAATAATAATGTTAAGAAAAAAGCCTATTTTATTCAAGATTTTGAACCGTGGTTTGAACCAATGGGCGGTCTTTATTTAGAAATGGAACATACTTATAAGTATGGCTTAAGCGGTGTTAGTATTGGTAAATGGTTAGCCCATAAATTGTATACAGAATTTAATCAAGAAATGAATTATTTTAGTTTTTGTGCTGATACTAGTGTTTATAAAAAATTAGACAATGTCAAAAAGGAAAATGCCGTTTGTTTTATTTTTCAACCGGAAAAGGCTAGAAGATGTAGTAATATTGGAATCAAAGCATTAATATTAGTAAAAAAATTACGTCCTGATGTTAAAATATATTTATATGGCTCAGACGCTGATATTAAACTTGATGTTGAAATGGAAAATTTGCATATTATGCCAATTGAAAAATGCAACGAACTATATAATAAATGCAAAGTTGGACTTTGTATGAGTTCATCAAATCCTTCAAGAATTCCTTTTGAAATGATGGCCTCAGGCTTACCAGTTGTAGATTTATATCGTGAAAACAATTTGTATGATATTCCTGATGATGGCGTTTTGCTTGCCGATACCTCTCCCGAGGCAGTGGCGAGTGCTATTATAAAGATTTTGGATGACGAAAAACTTCAAAAACAATTAAGCAATGCGGGTTATAAGTTTATGCAAAAATATCCTATTGAAAGAGGTTTTAATGAATTTTTAAAATTTGTTAATGATACAATTGATGGAAAAAATATTGCTGATAGTAATGTGGAAATGATCTATAATCGCAAACCGATTATGCCAACTAAAGAAGTAATTGAGGCTATGGATGCTATTAAAGAAGTTCCTATCGCCCCTAAAAATTCATCAAAAACAGTTAGAAATTTAGTTCGGATAAAAAGATTTATTAAAAGAAAATATGCTAGTGCTATTCATAAAATATTTAGAGTGTAAGGAGTCATTATGAAGAATTATTTATTAAATCTTTACCGGAAATTACCACTTGATTTTCGAAAAAAAGTTAAAAATATTTTTAAAAAAGAGTCACAAGTTAAAGAAGTAATAAGTAAAGAAAATATTCTCTTTAACTTAAAAAAGTATGATATTATTTCTTTTGATATATTTGATACTTTAATAACAAGATGCGTTTATGAACCTGATGATATTTTCAAAATTTTAAATGAATATTTCTCGGATGAAAAATTTTTAGAAAAAAGAAAATTAGCTGAAGGGAATGCGAGAAATTTCTACCAACACGATGTTAATCTTGATGAGATTTATGAACAGTATGCTAAAGATAACAACATATCTTTAGCGGCTGCTAATACCCTAAAAAAAGCCGAAATAAATATTGAAAAAGAAATGTTAATAGCACGAAATGATATGCTTGATTTGTTAAAAAAATTGCATGAGTTAAATAAGAGAGTAATCATTGTCAGCGATATGTATCTTCATAAAAAAACAATAACAGAAATTCTTGATAATTGTGGCTATAAAGGTTTATATGAGCAAATATATGTTTCAAATGATATTGGCAAGAGAAAAGATGATAAATCAGTTTGGCCTTTTCTTAAAGAAAAATATCCTCATCAAAAAATAATTCATCTTGGCGATAATGATTTATCGGATGTTACTTATCCAAAAGAGTTTGGCATCGATACTATAAAAATATTATCAAGTAAGGAATTATTACATAAGTGTAGTCTTTATCCATCTTTGAAAGAATTTATTGATACAAGAACTTGTAGTGATTCTTATTATTTAGGTTTACTGTTTAATAAAAAGTTATTCAATAGTCCATTTAGTCCATTAATGATTGATGACTTTGATGATTTTGTTTATATGTTCCATGCTCCCGTGCTTACAGAATTTTTAAAGTTTGTAATCGATAGTAATCAAGATAATTTATTATTTTTAGCAAGGGAAGGGTATTATTTTACCAAATTATATGATAAATATTGTGCTATTAACAAAATAGAAAAGAAAAATCACTATTATTTTCTAGCATCCAGAAAGGCCACTAATACGGCTTCTATAAAAAATGATGAAGATATATTTAATTTATTAAAAAATGATTATAATGGCACTTTAAAAAACTTTTTAATGAAAAATTTTCATTTTAATTATGAAAATGACGATTTTACAATAAAATTACCAGATGATTATGATAAAGTTGCTAAAGTTGTAAAAAACAATCTTAAAAATATTAAAAATAATATCAAAAATGAAAATAGTTGTTATAAAAAGTATATTAAAGAATTAATACCTAACTATAAAAAAATTGATTTAAATTTAATTGATTTAGGGTATTCTGGAAGTATTCAATATAATCTTTCTAAAATGTTAGATAAAGGTTTAAACGGTTATTACTTAACTAATTCTAGTAGCGTTAAAAAATATTCTGAAGAAAATCATTTACATTTTTACTTTGATATAAATGATAATACTGAATATCAAAAAATTTATCATTATTCTTTAATTTTAGAATATTTTTTAACGGCTCCTTATGGTCAATTACAATACTTTAAAGAGCAAAATGGTAAAGTTAGTCCGGTTTATAATGATGAAACTTTAGATGAAAAAAAGAAGAAAAATTTAAATAAAATATATGATATTATTACTATTTATTTTAATGACTTAAAAATAATAAATAAATATTTAAAATATCAGCCTACTAAAAATTTATTATGTAGAAATTATGTTGCTATGGTTGAATCGGGAATCATTTCTACAAAAGTCAAAGATGAATTTTCTTTTATGGACTCTTATAGTAGTGATGTTGAGAAAAATGTCTTTAAAATTATTAGTAGGTATTAATTAGATAGGTGTTTAAAAATGAGAAAAACTAATAAAAAGAAAAATGATTTCAATATCAAAAAATTATTTCAAAATAACTATTTTGTAATGTTTATAATGTTTTTAGTAAGTTTTGCTACCATGCTATTTTTAAATAAAGGAATTGTTAAAGCCCCTTATTTATTTGCTGAAGATGGAAGAATATTCTTAAATCAATATTTAGAATTAGGATTGGGTTCCTTATTTAAAACTTATGGCGGTTATTTTAATCTGTTATCCAGATTATTTGCCCTAATTAGTGTAACGTTGGCTAAAATTTTTAATAGTGTTTATGTTCTTGCTAATACCCAAAAAATTTTAGCAATGCTCTTTAGTTCATTTGTTTGTGCTTACTTTGTATCTAATGAGTTTGAAGGTATAATCAAGTCTCGAAAAGTTCGAATGATTATTTCTTTTCTTTCTTTAATATTAATATCTAATTTTGCGTGGTTATTATATAACGGGGTTTCTATTCACTGGTGGTGTGGAATACTTTTATTCTTAGTTAGTTTAAATATTCTAGATAATAAATTGCCATCTTATAAAATATTGCCAATCTTAGTAGTATGTATATTAAGTAGTCCTTCCGGACTTATAATAGCCTTCTCTTTACTTTATTATATTTTAAAGAAAATAAATTGGCATCATCCCTTCCAAAATTTACTTAAGAATTATCAAAAAGATGAAATAATCAAAATAATAATCTTAGTTTTAGCGCTAGCTCTACAATCTTATGCTATTTTATTTATTACTGATGTTGATACAATAACAAGTCCATCGTTAGGTTTGAGTCAATTAAAATCATTATTGTATTATTCATATTTGCTTACTGTTAGTTCTATAAACTTTATATTTGGTACTAACAATTATTTAAGTTTATCTAATGCTAATTTAGCAACTGTAGTTGGTTTAATTTTATGGTTAATTGTTATATATAATGCAGAAAAGCAAGATAAAATAAAATATGTCTTCTTTTCTTTAGGTTCCATATTTTTCTTGTATTTTATGATTAATTTCAAAAGAGAAGATTTCATTGGTTATTATCAGGAAATGATTAGTACCAGTTATCAAGTATGGTATCATTCTTTACCAGCACTAATTGCTTTTTATGCTGTAGTCATATCGCTATATAAAGAGAATAAATCTTCTATAAATTATTTGTATCATTCTATATTATTTATAGCCTTTGTGTCATTGTGGCATGCAGTTAATCATCCAGAACTAGAAACTGCTAAAGAACTTGCTAGTGTTGCTGATTATGTAGACTACAAGAGTAATAAATACGCTTATGTTCATATTAGTCCAGACTTTTTAGATTGGTATGTAACTATTCCTGTTAATGATTCTTATTGTGAGGTGAACGATTGTGGTTCAACGATACAAAAGTGAGTTTAAATTTATCTTGTCAGGAGCCAGTAGTACTTTAATTGATTTTTGCTTATATATGTTACTTAGTAACTGGCTTTCTGTATCTTTATCTAAAATGATTTCAATGGGTATGGCCTCTATTTATTCTTTTTTTCTTAATAAAAATTGGACTTTTGAAAATGGAGAAAAAATAAATAAGGCTATGATAATAAAATATATTGGCGCTCAATTATTAAATATATTTGTTAATACTAGTATAAATACTATTATATATACTTTAACAAATAACAAGTTAGTATCTTTTGTTATAGCAACAGCAACGGCTATGATTGTAAATTATTTTAGTCAAAAAATTATTGTTTTTAAGAAGGAAGTTAAAAAATGAAATATTCTATAATTTTGCCTTGTTATAATGAGGCTGAAAATCTTATGGATTTAGTTAATATAATTAATAAATTTCCAAAGAAATATAAAGCAGAGTTTATTCTGGTAGAAAATGGTTCGACAGATAATAGTAGGGAAATATTTGAAAAACAAATTCCATTTGATAATAAGTATTTAAAGGCTGTCTATGTCGATAAAAATAAGGGTTATGGTTATGGCATTATTGCCGGTCTAAAACAAGCCACTGGAGATTATGTTGGCTGGCTTCATTCAGATTTGCAATATAATCCTTTAGATTTAACAACTTTCTTTGATTATATCGAAGAACATAAAGACGAGAAACTATTACTTAAAGGAAAAAGAAAAAATAGAAAAATTATTGAATATATTTTTACTTTCGGTATGGGAGTATATGATTCTATTTTATTTAAGAAGAAAATGGCAAATGTAATGGCTATGCCCGTAATTTTTAATAAAGATCTTTTAGAGTATTTACCAGATTTTCCTTTTGATTTTACTATCGATATTTATGTGTATGCTTTAGCACAAAAGAAAAATTATAACGTTTATCATTTACCAATTTATTTAAAAAATCGAAAGAAAGGTAAATCGTCTTGGAATACCGGATTTGTATCCCGTCTAAAACAAAGTAAAAAAATGATGGACGGTAGTAAAAAAGTAAAAAAAGATTTAGAGGAGATGAAGTAAAATGCAAAAAGTACATTTAATAATGCCTATGGGTGGGGCTGGCTCAAGATTTTTTAAAAATGGTTTTACAATGCCAAAACCGTTAATTGAAATTAATGGTTATCCATTTTTATATTGGTCAACAATATCAATTACTAATTTTATGCCTGTTAGTGATGTTACTTTTGTAGTTTTAAAGCAACATATTGAAGAATTTAATATTGATAAGGTTATAAAAAAATATTTTCCTGATGCGAAGATAGTAGTAATTCCAGAATTATTAAACGGCGCTGTTTTAACTTGCTTAAAAGGCGTTGAAAATATAAATGATGATATGCCAATTGTCTTTAATGATTGTGATCATTTATTTCTTTGTAATGATTTTTATAATTATTGTAAGGCTGGCGATTTTACCGGAGTTGATGGCGCCTTACTGACATTTACTTCTAATGATCCTAAGTATTCTTTCTTAGAATTAAATGAATTTGGTAATGTTACAAGAACAGTCGAAAAACAAGCAATAAGTACATCAGCAATATGCGGAGCCTATTATTTTCGAAACAAAAATATCTTTGAAAAAAGTACGGAAGAATATTTAAAAGAATGTGCTTATAGTGAATATTTTGTTAGTGGCGTTTATAATGTTATGGCTAAAAATCATCTGATAATTAAGAATTTTACCTGTGATTTGCATTTACCATTTGGAACTCCAGACGAATATGAAAAGGCTAAGGATTCAGAAGGGTTTAAAAGGGTGCTAAAATGATATATTTAATCCTTGCCATTATTGTTATAGTAATTGCCAATATAATAAAAGTTTATCGTCAGGCTTTGTTTATTGAGCCTTATGAGAAAGTTTCCTATACTAATCTAACACAGGCCTTAGCAATAGGAAATCTAATAAATGTAATCTTTCCATTTAAAATAGGTTATATAGTTAGATGCTATTTAAATGGTAAACAAATGAAAAATGGGGCATCATTTTCTTTAGCAACTATAGTAGTTGAAATATTTTTAGATTTTATATTTGCTAGTTTAATATATGTTGCTTTTTGGTTACTTTCTTTAAATGATGTTAAAGATGCTGTATTTTATATTATACTTTTGTTTATTTTTCTGGGAGCATTTATCATATTAACATTATTAAAAAAACAAGTGAAATTTTTAGTTTATAAAATAGCTTCTCTTTTTAATAATAATCTAGAACTTAAAATTTTAAAATTTTTCTGGTTTTCTATTATTTCATTTGAAAATATTGTTGCTCGATTAGATAAAGCAAAATTAGCCTTATATTCTATTGCAATGTGGGTTTTAAATATACTATCTTGTTTCTTGCTTGCTAAATCTTTAACCACATTTAATATAAATATGAAATTCTATGAAATGTTTAATATGTTTTTCTCTACCAATGGTTTATGTTCATCAGTATTGCTTGAGATATTAAAATATTCGCAAAACTTCATTATTATTGTGGGGTTATACTGTATTATGCCATCCTTGATAATGTATATTATTTCTTATAAAATGAAAAATAAAGATTTCCAAAAACATTATATTGAAATATTACCACATATAAATATGGCTGATAGACTTGCTTTTTTAGAACAATATTTTAATGGTGGTAATAGTGCTTATTTCAAAAAGTATATTGAACTAAATAATGATGTTGCCATTATTGAAGATTATTCGGCTGGTAGTAATGCTACAACAATGTTATGTAATAAAGACGGAAATTTATTTTATCGCAAATATTCTTTTGGTAAAGATGCTAGTAAATTATATGATCAAGTAAAATGGATTCATGCTCATGAAAAAAGGTTAACTTTAACTAAAATTGATTTTGAGTATTATAAAGATGATGTTTGTTGTTATGATATGCCTTATGTTAAAGAGGCGGTAACTTGCTTTAATTACGTTCATACCTCAACTATGAAAGAGGCTTGGAGTACTTTAAAAGCCGCCTTAATTGATATTGATAAAAATTTACATAGTCTAAATAGGCGTGCAGCTGATAAAGAAACAATTGAAAAATATATTTCTACAAAAGTTGATAAAAATATTGAAAAAATCGAAAAGAGTACGTATTTAAAGCCATTATTAAAAAACGATTATGTTTATATAAATGGTAAAAAATATCATAATTTAGCATATTATAAAAAGTATTTGACTCATGAACATCTGTATGAAATATTTAAAAATGATTATTATGCAGATATTCATGGCGATTTAACAATAGAAAATATAATTTGTGTAAAAAATAATAAAAAAAATTCTAAGAATTATTATATAATTGATCCTAATACGGGTAACTTACATGATTCTCCTTATCTTGATTATGGTAAATTATTACAATCTATTCATGGTGGCTATGAATTTTTAATGAATACTAAGCAAGTATCTTATGATGATGAAAAAATTGAATTTCTATTTACTAAATCATCAAGATATTATGAGTTATATAATGAATATACTAAATATTTATTAGACAAATTTAAAGAAGAAGGATTAAAGAGCATCTTCTATCATGAAATTATTCATTGGCTACGTTTAATGCCATATAAAATAGAGAAAAATGGAGAACGTTGTATTATTTTCTATGCTGGTTTAATAATGGTTTTAGCAGATGTAGAGGAGAGATTTGAAAAGTGAAATTAGCAATTTTTGATATGGATGGGACTTTATTTAATACTAACGATGTTAATTATTATGCTTATAAAGAAGCCTTAAAAAAATATAATGTTGATCTTGATTATGATTATTATTGTAATTATTGCAATGGTAGACATTATACTGTATTTATTCCTAAACTAGTTAATTACGATGAAAAGAAAGTTGAAGATATTCATAATTTAAAAAAACAATTCTATGCTAAAAATTTAGATAAAGTAATCGTAAATAATCACTTATTTAATATTATAAACTTAATTCATGGTACTTATAAAACCGCACTGGTAACAACTGCTTCTAAAAAAAACACTTTAGAAATATTAGAGTATACTAAAACTAAAGATTGCTTTGATTTAATTCTAACCGCTGAGGATGTCAAAAAAACAAAACCAGATCCAGAAGGATTTAATTTAGCAATTAATAGGTTTAATATTTTACCTAAAGATACGATTATCTTTGAGGATTCCGAAGTTGGAATTGAGGCTGCCAGAAAGACTGGTGCGGCGGTAATGGTAGTAGATAAAATGGTTTAATGTTAATTAAAATTCTATATTATCTTGAAAAAGGGGTATAGGATTTTTTTGAAGTTTAAAAAAATTTTATATAAGTTTAGAGCATGTTGTTTAAATTAATGAAAAATTAAACTTTGGTATTTAGATTTAAAAGTTCCTATGGGTTTGTAATGGTGATTTTTGTTTACGGACATAGTTTACTGTGTTATACTTAGGTTGTACGTAAGAGTGGGAAGTGTATTATGAAGAAGTTTGTTAATGATATGTTACCAGCCTTTATTATTGGTTTAATTATTAGTTTTATGATGTTTGTTTATGAACCAATTATTATGTTTTTAAATAATCCTAATGATTTATGGTTTGATATAAATACTTTATTACCGGTAGTAGGGGTTTTATTTGTTATTTGTTTATTTGTTGTTGTTATTATTTATTTGCTAACTTATTTTGTTACTAAAAAAGTGATAAGAAAAGATAAAATTTTTAAATATTCCTTAATTGTAGGTTTTGTTTTACTTATTACAACCTATATTGAAGGCAATTATCTTGTCGGAATGTTACCTTCATTAGATGGGAGTGCTATTATTTGGAGTAATTATACTAAAGCCTCTATTATATCTCTTGTTGTTTTAGGTGCTGTATCGGTAATAACTGGTGTTTTAATAAAGAAAATAAAGTTAGATAAAACCATTACTAGTTTAAAATATGTTAGTTTAGCCATCGGAGCGATGTTGTTAGTTTGCTTATTAACAACTACTATGACTTCGTCGAATTTAAATAAAGATATTAATGTAACGGCTACTACTAAAAATTTAGAAAATTATTCGGATGATGAAAATTTTATTATATTTTTATTAGATGCAGTTGATTCAAGAATGTTTAATAAAATTATTCAGGAGAAAAAATACAATAAAATTTTAAAGGATTTTACTTATTATCCCGATACAATGTCTACATATCCCTTTACAAGAGATTCGATTCCCTTTATTTTATCAGGAATATGGAACAATAATGAAGAAGAGTTTGCTAAATATTATAGCAAGGCCTTAGATAATTCTGAATTATTAAAAAATTTATATGAAAAAAAATATGATGTAAATATTTATGATACTGAGATTATATATAATAGTAAAAATGCTTCAAAAATACAAAATTTAACTATGAACAATAAATACAATTTTCGTTTATTTGCTAATCAAGAAATTAAGTATTCCTTATTTAAATATTTACCGTTTTATTTAAAAAAATATTCTCATATTGAGAGTATGGATTTTAATAAAGCTAAGATTGCTGATACCGATATCTTTGATATAAATGATATTAACTATTACAATAATTATTTAGAAAAACAATTAGTTAAAAAATCTGAAAAACAATTTAAATTTATTCATATAGAAGGTGGTCATGTTCCTTTTGATTTGGATGAAAATGTAAATTATATTAGTAATGAAGGGGGAACCTATGATCAAAAACTAGAAGGATGTATAAAGATTATTGAAAAGTATTTGAATAAATTAAAAGACAATGATGTTTATAATAATTCTAACATTATTATTATGGCTGATCATGGTTATAGTCTAGTAAGTGCTGAAGGACGTCAAAATCCCATCCTTTATATTAAAGGAAAAAATGAAGAAAATAAGAAAATGCATATTTCAGATAAAGCCATATCATATACTGATTTAAATGATGCTTATGCTGATCTTTTAAAAGGCAAAAAGTCTGGTGAGTTATTTGCTGATATAACAGATAAAAGAGAAAGAAGATATTTGTTTTATTTGTTTAATAAAGAAGACCATATGGTTGAATATACTCAGACCGGTAAGGCTTGGGATTTAAATACTTTAGTTAAAACAGGAAAGGAATTTAATAGATAGGGTGAAATCATGATAGCAAATGTTTTAGGAACAATAATGTCTTTTTGTTACTCATTATGTAAAAATTATGGAGTAGCAATAATAATATTTACATTTCTTAGTAAAGTAATATTATTACCAATTAGTATTTGGGTCCAAAAGAATTCTATTAAAATGGTTAAAATGCAACCAAGTATTAATAAAATAAAAATTGATTGTTTTGGTGATAATGATAAAATTGCTGATGAAACAGCAAAACTGTATAAAAAAGAAAAATATAATGCTTTAATTTCATTAGTACCACTTATTATTCAAATTGTTTTATTAATGGGATTAGTAGAAGTTATTAATAAACCTCTTACTTATATACTAAATATCAATAGTGAAGAAGTTACTATTTTAAAAAATGATCTTATTCAAAACGATAGTAGTGTAAATCCGGAATCTTCTTCGCTAGAGTTAACAATTCTTAATGATCTAAAGGCTGATAAATTAGATAAATATCCTAATTTTACTAATAAAAATAATTATCAAGAAACGGTTAAACAAGCCCAAGATTTAAACTTAAACTTTTTAGGATTTGATATGAGCTGGATTGCTGAAAGTAAAGGTGGTATTGCCATCTGGATACCCGTAATTGCAGCCTTAAGTGCTCTTATTATGTGTGTGTGTCAAAATCTTATGAATGTTTTACAACAAGAACAATCTAAACTTAATCAATGGTCAATGGTTATTTTATCCGTAGGATTATCATTATATCTTGGTTTCTTTGTTCCAGCCGGTGTTGCCCTTTATTGGACTTTTAGTAATTTACTTGCAGTTGTTTTACAATGGTTACTAAACATTTGGATAAATCCTAAAAAATATGTAAACTATGAAGAATTAGAAAAAACAACTAAAGAATTAAAAGAACTATCTAATCTCGATAAGACTAAAAAAAGAAGTAAAGAACAAATAAAAAAAGAAAAAGAAGATTATAAAAGATTCTTTAAGATTGCTAATAAACATTTAGTTTTCTATTCAGAATCTAATGGCTTTTATAAATATTTTAAAGGAATTATTGAGTATTTACTTAAACATACAAATATAGTGATTCACTATATAACTAGTGATTATAATGATAATATATTTAAATTGGCTGAAAGTAATCCTAATCTTAAACCTTATTATATAGAAGAAAAAAAACTTATTACTTTAATGATGAAAATGGATGCTGATGTAGTAGTTATGACTATGCCCGATTTAGATTCTTATCATCTTAAAAGAAGTTATATAAGAAAAGATATAACCTATGTATTCATTCCTCATGGTATTGATAGTATTAATTTAACTCAGCGTTACAAATCAATAAATGCTTATGATATATTCTTTGCTTGTGGAAAATATCAAAGATTAGAAGCCGAGGCTACTTATAAGAAATTTGGTTTGGAAAATAAAGTCTTTAATTGGGGATATTCTCTACTAGATGATATGATTGCTGATTATAAAAAAGAGAAAAATACTAAAAAAGCAAATAAAAATAAAACTATTTTAATAGCGCCTTCTTGGCAAAAAGATAACATTTGCGATTTATGTTTAGAAGAATTAATAGATAATTTAAAAACTAATAAGACATATAAAATTATCGTTAGACCTCATCCTCAAGAAGTAAGACATTTTGCTGAAAAATTTGATAGATTAAAAGAAAAATATAAGAATAATAAAAATATTGAAATTCAAACTGATTTTTCTAAAAATGATACTGTTTTTAATGCTGATATGTTAATTACTGATTGGTCAAGTATTGGTTATGAGTATGCTTATACAACCAAAAAACCAGTAGTATTTATTAATACGCCAATGAAAATAATGAACCCTAATTATAAAGATATTAAGGTAGAACCAATAAATATTTGGTCACGAGAAATTATTGGTAAAAGTCTAGATGTTAATGATTTAAAAAAGATAAGTGCAACGATTGAATATTTATTTAAGAACGAAAAAGAATATTCGAAAAAAATTGAAGATTTATTAAATGATAGTATCTATAATTTAGGTGATTCGGCCGAAAAAGGTGCCCTTTATTTAATAGATATAGTAAAAGAAAATATAGAAAAGAGAAAAAAAGAAAATGAAAAAAATAAATAAAATTGGAATTTTATCCGTATATACATTACTAGTTATTATAATGTTAAGTGAGACTGCTTTGGCATATATTGACCCATCAGTTATGACTTACGCTATTC
>CAKOSD010000007.1 GCA_934101745.1 uncultured Bacilli bacterium
GCCAATATCTATACCTTCATATAGTTTTTGAGCCACTTTCATGGTCTTTGATGATGCAAAACCTAAACGATTAACGGCAGTTTGCTGTAAAGTTGAAGTTTTAAATATCGGTTTAGATGGTCTTTTCTTACTCTTTTTCGTAACGGATTCAATTTTATAATCTAATCCTAATTTATTAAGAATTTCATCAGCCGCCTCTTCATTTTTAATTTCAATGTCTTTATCTTGATATTTGAAAAGTTCCGCATTAAAATCTTTAAAATTAGCGGTTATGCTCCAGTATTCTTCGGGAATAAAAGCCTTAATTTCTCGTTCACGGTCGACAATTAACTTTAACGCCACTGATTGAACACGACCAGCCGATTTACCACCTGTTTTAGATTGCATTAATTTAGATAATCTAAATCCAATAATCCGGTCAAGCATTCTTCTCGTTTCTTGCGATTTTACTAAATTATCATCAATTTTTCTCGGATGTTTAAAAGCCTCTATTACTGCTGGTTTCGTAATTTCATGAAATTCAATCCGATCATAATCTTTATCTTTTAATTTTAAAGTATCAAATAAATGCCATGAAATAGCCTCTCCTTCGCGGTCAGGGTCGCTAGCAAGATATATTCTACTTGCTTCTTTCGCATCTTTTTTCAATTCTTTAATAACACTAGATTTACCTTTAATTGCTACATAATCAGGTTTAAAATCATTTTCGACATCGATTCCTAAACCATATTTACCTTTAGTTGAAAGGTCTCTAATATGTCCTTTACTAGATACAACTTTATAATCACTACCTAAGTATTTTTCAATTGTTTTACTTTTAGCAGGGGACTCTACTATTACTAAGTTTTTCTTTTTTTCCATAACATCACTTTCTTTTTTATATTTTAATTTTATTATTTAATATTTTATTTCTCTTTTAGCCATTTTATTATACAAAAATGTCAAACGCTGTAATAGTAACATAGTATTTTTATCTTTTCAAGTAGCAAAATCAAAAAAAGTAAGATAAATTCTTACTCAATACTATTTACAAAAGGAAAGGAAGTATATCCATCAATATAATCTTTTAACATATTAGAAATTGTAATATATTTATAATTTTTAATCTTATTTAATTCAGTTTTTAGGATACCAATATAATCTTGATATACTTTGGAAATTAATTTCTTGTCATTTTGATTTATTAACATTATATTATAAAGTCTATTTAATTTATCATCAGGAGTAACATTATCAGAAATATATCCTTCTAATCTCGCAGTCATTTGGGCTTGTAAAAAGGTTATTTCTGGGTATTTACTCATAATTTCCTTTGCTACTAATAGTACCCTATCTTCCTCTAATAAATTACCATTATACTCATATTTCATTTTAACATCTTCCCTTTTCCCTAAAAGCAGCCTCATTTATTCTTTTAACATCTTCAAAAGTTATATGAATTTTTTCTTCTGTTCCCACTAATAATTCTTCTAAGTAATGACTATTTAAATTATTTACCACCGTTTGTAAACTTCTAGCCCCTGTATTTAAATCATACGCCGCCCCTGCAATTAAATCGTAAGCATCTTCATCAATTACCAATTTTTTGCCAAAAGAGGAAACCAACGTTTTAAAGCCAATTAAAGGACTAATTTTTGATTCTAGCAGTATTTTCTTTAAATCGCTTTTACTATAATCTTTAGTATGAACATAAGTATTAAAGCGACCAACTAACTCCTTTTCAAAGCCCATTTTTATTAAGTCCTCCGGAGTAATTGAATAATCCTTGGCTTTAGTTGACTCATCGTATTTAACATTAAAACCTATTGGTCGCGATGATGACATTTGCATTTTATCATTTCTTAAATTAGTTAAGGCTCCCAAACATACAAAAGTTAATTTTGAAGTATCAAACTCTACAGTTTGACCTTTATCTACTTCAATAGTATATTTGCCGCCACCTAAAAAGTCTAATAATTGGTGTTGAACAGCAGTTTTCATAGTTAAATCTCTCGAACTATTATTTACTATTTTATCTAATTCATCTAAAACCACTATTCCTCTTTCGGCTTTACTTAAATCACCATCAGACTTAACATATAACTCTTTTAAAATATCCGTTATATTACCACCAACATAGCCAGAAGCAGAATAATTAGTAATTGATGTCGCAACAAAAGGTAGTCCTAAATTATCAGTTATATCCTTAGTTATAGCAGTTTTGCCAGTTCCACTAGGACCATCAATAAACATAACTGAACGAGTTCCACTAGGTATATTGGGGATACTTGCAAGTTTTTGATTCTTGATTATATTAAAAAATAACAACTTAGCGGCATTTTCTTGCCCAATAAATTTCTGTTCTATCGATACTAGCATTTTTTTAATGTTTTCAGAATTATTCATGACACTATTAGTCATTTCTTTAGCAGTAACTGTTTGGTAGTTAAAAGATGTTTGCGTACTATTAAGAGTTGCTGTTTTTTCTTCAAAACTTTGGTTAAAAGCACCACGCCTAGCAGAATCTTGCTTCGTTATTTCTTGAGTAGAACGTGGATTAGGAATTTTTATAAAGTCATCAGTAGAAGTTCTTTCAATAAAAGAAATACTTTTTTCTTCTATCATTTTACTATTAAGAAAAGACTTAAATTTACTATAATAGCTATTTTTATCCTTCGTAACTACTTCATTTACTTCTGGATTATCTTCTAACTCAGCAAATGTTTTTATAATAATATCATCATTCATAAGTGTCCAGCCAATTAAAGTTGGACTAAAAAAATTTAGTTTTAATACCTTATTTTTATTTTTAGTTTGATAACGAGTTATAGCATTATTAAAAAGGTTCAATTTATCATCAAGTACCTCATCAAACAGAAATTTGTGATAATCTCTTTCATAATTCGAACTACGTATACTGCTTTTTTTGCCCAGAAATCCTTTTTTAACTTGGTTAATTTCATCAACTTTTTCTCCTAATTTACTTGTAAAATCCGGATTCAACCCATTTAAAAAGCCCTTTAATTCCTCATCATTTTCAATAATTGCCATTAACAAAGTGCACATATCAGGATTTCTTTCTAAAATCCACGAATTAGTTGCTTCTTTACCGTTAAGACGCATATCTATAGCAGCATTTACGACCTTTTTGGTTTTTGGTGTCAAATCATCATAATCCATATTAATCCTCCATATTATATATAATATATTACCATAAATTTTAAAAAAAGAGTAATTTCTTACTCCCATTTAAATAATTTGTTTTTTTTACTTCTAATTATTATCAGTAGTAGTATCGTTACTATTAATATCATCTTCGCTACTCTTTAAACCATTTTCTAAATAAGCAAAATAATTAGTTTTAATAGCCAAATTATTCATTTTCATTTCATTTTTAACTTTGGTATTAATACTTATTATTTCTTCATCAGTATACTTATCAGCACCGATATAATTTATTTTACTCTTAGTCGCATCATAATAAGCCTTATCGGTACGCCAAGACCCATCCGCAAAGACTACAATTTCTTCATAAGTATCGCTTAAAAGATCAGTTCCTGCATAAAGACGAGGATCATAATCTAGGTCAAATAGATTAGCCATAGTTGGTAAAATATTAACAAAAGTTGTATAATCATCATACTTTTTAGCCTCTAAACTTGGATTATAAATAATAAATGGTGTTCTATCGGTATCGCCATTACTTGATGTATCATATTTAGCTATCTGGGCAAAAGCCTCATCACTTAAGCCATAAGGATAATGATCAGCAAATAACATAATTACGGTATCTTCTAATTTACCATTATCTTCTAATTCTTGTAGCAACTCTCCTATAGCATTATCAACTATCTTTAACTTCGACATATATCTTTTAGCTGTCATATCCAAATCTTCATCTTTATATAAATCTAAATACATATCACCAGTTTTACTAGAAATATTATAAGTCATATGACTAGATACCGTTGTTAACCATGCCATATATTTATCTTCATCAATAAAGTGAGGTACAGCCTTTTCTATAAGTTCAACATCACTTGGCCAAGGTTGATATTCACTTCCCAGTTTTATTCCTAATTTATTAACATCATAATAATTTTGACTGCCCATATTAGGATGATATATACTTCGATAATAAAAGTGATCAGTATAATCATGATAACTGCTCGTATGATAATTGGCCCTATTAAATAAGTTAAATAATGATTCATAATAAGTATTATCTTTATAAGTATTGATAGTACAAGTATTATTAATAGTATATAACGATGTTATCCCCGTCATTTCATTATTACCTGTTGAACAAGCATTTCTTGGCGAATAAGCATTTTCCCAAGTCCACCCATTATTATATAGTTTAGCAAAATTAGGAAAATACTCAGGGTAATCTTTTAAAACATTACTACCCGATTCAATCATTAAAACAATTAAATTTTTTCCTTTAAACAGCCCTGTATAATCATTTTTACTCGTAATTTCTTTACTCATAAAATAACTATTTAAAGTTTTATAATCATTATTAGTTTCTGTCTCTTGTAGGGCATCCCAAGCCGTATCATCAATAATTCTACTATAATTAGTTACTTCTTTAGGTTCATATTTTACAAATGTCTCCGTTGTTTGTGCATGTTTAATAACTAATGATTTAATATCTAAAAATTCATACCCTAAAAGTCCATATTGACTAACAGCAATATTTTGCATCGAAGGGTTCTTAAATAATTCTTTATTACTTACAATTTGCATTTTATCTTGCATGAAACTAAAATTAATTGTGCCATAATAAAGACCACAAGTAATAATAGTGACAAAAACAGTTATACAACGAACCACATTATATTTATATTTTAAAGATTTATCAATAAACTTTTTATCTAAAAAAATAAAATATAAAACATACAAAATAGGTATTATAAAAAGCGTATAAAACCAAGGATTAAGACTTGTAAAAAAGTCTCCAATAAAATATTCGATAGCATGCGCTTGACTTGCAGTTCCTAAGGACATATAAGTACCTAAGTAATTATGCATTCCACCTTGGGCTGTAAATAAGATTCCTAAAAGAAATAATAAAACACAAATTATTATATTCGCATACTTTCGTTTTAAAAAACTAATAACTAAAGAAATAATATTACCTAATATAATACATCCTAAGAATATTCTTAAACTTGACCAATTAAAAACACTTAAACCCATAATTACTTTAAAAAATATTTCTAAAAGAAATATTCCAATAGTTAATAAACAACTATAACAAACCACTTTATTATTATAAATTTTTTTCATACTTTACTTCCTTTTTACTACATTATCAATTATACTTTTATTTAATTAAATTTTCTACTTAAAATTTCTTATTTTCCATCCTTTGTTATAATTATTTTTTATATTTTTTGACTGGTCCATAACTAAAGCGATAGTTATCTAAAGGACCATATTTTTCTAACATTTCTAAATGAAATTTCGTTGGATAACCTTTATGTTTTTTAAAACCATACATCGGATATAAATCATCTAACTCATCCATCATATGATCTCTAGTTACTTTAGCAACAATACTTGCGGCCGCAATAGAAGCCGAAGTAGCATCGCCATGGATTATACTAGTACTTGGCATTGAAAGGTTTAAGGGCATCGCATCAATTAAAACGTGTTCAGGTTTTATTTTTAAAGAATTGATTGCCTCATACATAGCCAGTTTCGTCGCTTCATAGATATTAACTTCGTCAATCGTTCCGGCATCAATCATTCCAACCCCATAACATATGGCGTCTTTAATTATTTTAGGATATAACTCTTCTCTTTTTTTCTCACTTAGTTTCTTTGAATCATTTAAACCTTCTAAATGATAATTAATGGGTAGGATTACAGCCGCGGCTACTACCGGACCAACAAGGGGACCACGTCCTACTTCATCAACGCCACAAATAAACTTTATTCCTTGTTTATAAAGTTCTTTTTCATATTTCAAAAGATCTATTTCTTCCTTTTTCTTAGTTTTTTTAAGAACTTTACCAGTTTTAACTTTTTCTTTTTTTATCTTCTTTTTTTCTTTCAAATTCTTAGATTCTTCTATGGATTTTTTATCTATTATATCTTTACTACTTTGTTTATTCATAAATCTTCAACCTTATCAAATGTAATATTTTTAATTTTTTCTAATTTTATTTCATTAATTATATAGGTACTTACTCTTCTATAGTCAGCCTCGCCCCCCTTATTTAAAGCGCCAATTTTCTTAGCAATAATATTATAAGCCTCTTCAAAGTCATCTAGATTTTCTAAGTTGTAACGACTCTTTAGTATTTCAGGGTAATATTTTTCTAACTTTAACAGAATATGACAAGCCACTTTATCTAAAGGTAATATATCTTCTTTAATCGCACTCATACAAGCCAAATTTAACGCTACTGTTTCTTGTTCTAATTTAGGCCATAAAATACCTGGGGTATCTAAAATAACAATATTACTATTAGTTTTTAACCAGGTAAGACTTCGAGTAATGCCGGGATTATTTCCTACTTTACTAACTTTTCTTCCCGCCAAACGATTTATTAAAGTAGACTTACCAACATTAGGTATACCAAGAACACAGGCATGAATTAAGTTACTATTGTTACCCTTGGTCTTCTTTTTATCTAATTTTTCTTGCATAACCATATTTATTGTATTAATTAACTTTTTTAAATCCTCTTTATTATCTGCATTAATACTAATAACCGTATAACCTTTATCTGTATAATACTTACTCCACTCTTTAGTATCAACATCATCGGCTAAATCTGCTTTAGTCATCACTAGAATATGCGGTTTAGTTTTTAAAATATCCTCACTACCACTTATCTTAGAAGAATAAGGTATTCTTGCATCAACAAGTTCTAAAACAACATCAATTAAATCTTTCTTTTCTTCTAACATTTTCTTAGTTTTCGCCATATGGCCTGGATACCAGTTGATACTCGTTGATGGTAAACTTTTTTTATCTTCATTCATTTTTTTATTTTTTCTCATTTCTCTTTTTTGATACATATCCATTATTTATCACTTCCATTTTCTATCATTTTTGTTTCATTTAAAAAATTATCAAAATCTGATTCATACAATTCATCTTGAATAATTCTATATTTTTCAAATTCAGTTATTGCTTTATCGCAGGCTATTTCATGGGATATTTTTCCAGCATCTTTTAATATATCCCTATTATCAAGTAATAAATATTTATCTATTAAGTTAACCCAATCTTCCATGGTCATTGGAATATGTCTTCTTGCTCTATTTTCTGCTATTTCTAAAAAAGCACTAACTATTCCCTCTAAATCTTTTAATTCTTCTTTATTTAAATAATTTTTAGCAATTATTACATCTGATTCCATAATTTTACCATTAGGACTATTTTTCCATGAAGTCAAACCCATATGTTCTTTTTCTGAATTAACTCTATTATATATAAGTTCTGCTGCCGTTTGTTTTGATACAGCAAAGTGCATTTTATTTTGAACTCTTTTAAAGAAATCGATTGATATAGGAGATTTAGGATCATAATCTATACTTGTAGCATAAATGTCAGTTACTTTCTGATAAAATCTTCTTTCAGATAGTCTAATTTCTCGGATTTCTTCTAATAACTTTTCAAAATAATCTTTATCAATAAATGAACCATTTTTCATTCTTTCTTTATCTAATACATATCCTTGAATTGTGAATGTTTTAAGTATATTTGTCGCCCATCTTCTAAATTGTGTCGCTCTTAATGAATTTACTCTATATCCAACTGATATTATTGCATCTAAATTGTAAAATTCAACATTTCTCTTAACGCTTCTATGTCCCTCATTTTGAACTAATTCCATTTTGGAATAAGTTGAATCTTTATCTAACTCCTTTTCATTATAGATATTAATTAAATGCTTTGCTATTGCAGGTTGTTCAACATCAAATAATTCTGCCATAGCTTTTTGCGTCATCCATAAAGTCTCATTTTCATATCTAACTTGAATACCTTTATCTTTTTCTTGAAGTTTGAATGTTATAAATTCTTCAGTACTACTTCTAATCATTAAATTTTTTGCCATTTTTATCATCTCCTATATTCAAAATCTTAGTTTTACATGAGTTAGTATTTTTTTATTTGTATATCCATTTTTCAGCAAATTCTTGTTTAATCATTTTTTACCTCCAAATATTTTAAAATTTATTATTTGTCTTTTCAAAGATTATATCAAAATCATATTTTTTAAAATTAACAAGGTCGATTTTTCCAACGGTATTATTTTTCATCAAGTTCACTACCACTAAATCTATTATTAATGTGTTTTGTATTATATTCTTATCTATTTTAAATAATTTTACAATTATATTTTATGTAAACCAAATATCATTATTTATTAATATTATACTAACCTTAATATCATTGTTTGAGTTCCTATATATAAAAAAATCATGATTAGTTATTTGTCAGTTTTTATTGCTCATTTGCCATTGTCTTTTTTTGAACCATTCGAAATTCTCGAATAGTTGATTCTTTTTGCAATTAATTATCATTATATTTATTTCCATTTATAAAGCATTCATCATTTAAAGCAAAATCTTTGGTCATATATCATTTTAAAATTTTTGTTGCTCATATTCTAAATTCGGTGACTTTTTTAGAATTAATTCTATATCCAACAACAATTTTAGCATCTAAACTATAAATAGTTGTATTATAGTTTTTTTTCGTCATCCGCAGTTAACGAGCATTTCTCGGTAACTGATTTTTTATTTAACTCATTTTTTTCTTGTTTAATACATACTCTTTTATTATCACTTCTTTTTTATAATCTGTAATTTATCTTTTGGAATAATTTCTTAAAAATTCTTCTAATTCTCTTTCATTGCCAAAAATTGTTTCAAAAATATTATACAATGTATCAGTGGCATCATATTCACCTATTGCATAGCATTTTTTTCCTAAACCGTAAGCAATACCTGCTTCAATGTGAGCAGCTTTTCCAGCAGGTAATACTAATAAAAAATTTCTTGAGGACTTTTCTCCTTCTAAATCACTATTAAATAGGTTTAAGACTATATCACTCTTTAAATTTAGTGCTTCAAATTCCTTTTGCCTTTCCTCTGGAGTCTGATTTTTATTTCCATATCCCCAATTATATTCATTTTTTAAAAAGCAATAATAAGAAATTCCATATTTATCAAATAAATCACATATTTTTAATATATATTCTTTATTTCTAGCTCTTCCCGCTATAAAAAATTCATATTTATTTTCCATAATCTTTTTCTCCTACAATTTACTATTTTATTTGGTTTTCTCAAGCATCTTTTGTTCTTTTATTTCTAATTTTTTCTTTTCTTTTTCAAGTTCTTTTAAACTCTTTTCAGGTGTTGGCATATCTTCTGGCATCATACCACCGATATCTGCAATGGCCTTTCTTACCTTTTTACCAACCTCATAATGCACATCTTTTGCTTCTTTTTCACCTTGTACATTATCTCTTATAAGTTTTTGCTTAGTTTGATTTATTCTAAATAAATTAGCAACTAACTCATCTTCATTCATATTATCTAAAATATCTTCTCTGTATCTTAATTTTTTTCTTTTAAATATATCATCAGCGGTTTCCCCGTTATATAAGCCTTTATATCCTGCATTATGAAACTCAGCCATATTTTTAACGCCGGCTTTCGATGCAACTCTTTGTAAAGTATAATTACCTTGTCTTGTTAACTTTCTTTGATAAAATCTTTTTTCATCATCTGATAATAAGTCATATTCTAGTTCTGTTATCTCTTGTTTTCTTGTTTGGATTGCAAAATAAGTTTGTCCTAAAGCCACAACTGCCTTACTTGGATCAGCATTTTGCACTATTAAATAACATATATATCTTGATAGTTTATAATCCTGTATATTAACAATGGCATTATTATTTCTTTTTGACAACTTGTTGACCTCAACAAGTTGTTCATCTATTTTAAATCCAGAATTTTTACAAGCCTCTCTGGCTTTATTTAAAACTTTTAAGAAATTTCTCCAATCTTTATATTCTAAAACTTTTGACAATTCCCTAGCATACCAATATTCATTTCCATAATCATCAATATGTTTTATATTTTCAAAAATACTATTAGTATATTCATTTTCAATCATCTTCATGCTATTCTCCTTTAATTTTTTTAATTAGTAGTAAAATTATAACTAATGGTAATTTGACAACAAGTTGTTGCCTTTTTTATCATCTTTAGTATCTAAAATTTTAATTTATTATAAGTTAGAATCCCCCCTAATCTTTAATAATTTTTATTTCTAATATTCCTTAAATCTGTTAAAAATTATACCATACCCTACTTTAAAAGTCATTTGATTTTCCCATAGTTTCTCTATTTTTAAACTAAAAAAAGATAGACTACCACTAAATCTATCTCAGTTCTTATTTATCTTTCTTTATTAATTTTTTTGTAAATTCTTCCTCAATATAATTATTTTTGGCATACTCCGATACAACCCGAAAATTTTTATCGTACGGATACTTTCTCTGCCCAAACTCTAACCACATATCTGACCAAGATTGACCATTCTCTAATAATTTTTTTCTTAATCACACTTTTTCTTAAAACCCATATAATATCTGGTATCAGTACTTCGACAAATGTTAAAACCCATTCTTTCATATAAAGATATAGCCTTTTTATTATCTTTGTACACCCATAAGTAGACAGTATCATTATTTTTTAAAATATCTTTTATTATGCTTGTACCAATTTTCTTATTGCGATAATCTTTTTCAATATAAATTTCATCCAACAAATTAACATTATCTTTTCTAGTTAATAATAAACACCCCACAATTTTGTCATTAACTACTATATTATAGTAATCATTAATTAAATTAGGAATTTCCTTTATTATATAATTATTTATCCTATCAATATCTTCTCTTGCTAAATCTTTAGCATACTCGTAAACAGTCTTTTTTTTATATTCAACTAATCTATCTATATCTTTATTAGAAGATTTTACTAATTCATAATTCATTGCTCATTACCATCATTATCTTTAAATAGATAAATAATTTTCCCTTCTAAAGCATCTCTATAATCAATATACATCACTACCTTAAGATTGTGAAGTGGTATATCAAAAATTTTACGTTTATTCATATAACAAGTATCTTTATTATTATCAATATCTAAAAATTCTAAATTAAAAGCAATATAATCATCTTTAATTTTCTTTAACTTACAAATATCGGGCCAAATTAAAACAGGCTCATTATTTTCGCTTAAATAATATTCATTAAAAGAGATACTTTCTTCCTTACCAACTTTAACTTGATTAATCTTTTTCCAATCATAAGTAAGAGTTATATGAAAAGTATACTTACCCCTTTTATCAGTAATATTAAGTTCATCTTTATTAAGTTCTATCTTACTTATACCAATATTTTTATTATTTAATATCAGATAATTTATCTTTTTTTCCATCTTTAATTCTCACTTATTTAATTTCTTTTTATTTATATCTTTAAGACTTAAAATATTTATCATAAACTTTTATTTTTTCATTACTCTTTTTAATTCTTGTTCATAATTAAGAGGAGTCTTTAAAGTAAATTCATCACTACTCATAATTTTTAATTCCGGAATATAAACTCCGGTTTGCAGTTTGATATAATCGGCTAGAACTCGACGGTGGCAAAACTCACTTATTGGTTCATGACATAAGAAGATAATATCAGTTCCAAACTTAGTTTCTAAAGTCTTTAAAAAGTCTTCCATATCTAAATCTTTTAATCTGGTTTCATAATAACTTTTAATATAAGTAAATTCAATTTTTCTTTTTTTCTTAGTATATTCTTCTATAGATATACTATTCTTTATTTTTTCTAGATTATTTAGAGCATCAGCATATAAAAGGTAAGTCATAAGACGAGGGGCTAACTTTTTATAAGCCGGTCCAAAATAATTCCAAGCGTTACCCCCATCACCAGTTATTGAAACTGTATTACCAAATTTTACCGTATCATAAGAGCCAGTTCCCCTAATTATTCTTCTAACATCACTTTCTAAGCTCATTTTAATCCTCCTGTATATCGTTTTTTTAATAAACCAAGTTATATATTTCAACTTTTTAATAAACCAATTTCTTGACTTAACTTCTGAATAATCTCATCTCTATTCTTGCCATAACTGGTATCAATTAATTTAATTTTGCTTTCCTTACATTCTTCTTTTAACTTTTTATTAAGTTCTAATATTTCTTTAATGTTACGGTTAAAATCGTCTTCACCAACATAAAAAGGCCAATCAAATTCCTTAGAATACTTCTTTAATATCTTTCTTAAATTTTCTTCATCAGTATCAGTATATAAAGCATAAGCATAAACATTATATTTTTCTTGTAATCTTTTAACATCTTCGATTTTAAAAATATACTCAATGACCGTACTTTCCCCATAATTATTCGCATTTTGCCATGCAAAATCCACTAACTTTTCTAAAAACGAATAACAATCTATAAAATGAGGAATATTCTTTTCATCACAAACATAATCAACAGCATCTAAAATCTGATCCATATTTATATGGGTAAAATTATATTCCTTATTTAATTTAGTAGCCAGAGTAGTTTTACCGGCTCTTTTATTACCTGTTAAAATTACTACTTTTCCTTGCATCTTTATCACTCTTTCTTTATTTTTTATTTATTTAATCTCTAGTCTTGTTAAAATTTATTAATTTATTCAAATGTTTTATTTTACTTTTCTTAAAATCCGAGAAAAATCCTCCGGTATCCTAGCCTCAGCCTCTTTAATTAAATCATCAGAAATACCATATAACGCTTCACACACTGAGGCTACTATCGAAAGATTAGTATCTGTATCTCCTCCCATAAGCAAAGTAAGTCTAACAGCATCACTAAAAGAAGTACTATAAAATATGGCATATAAAACATTACTTAAAGTTTCCTTACAGGTCGTATTAAAATGAATAAATGGTCTATAAACTGCGCTTAAATTTAATAAATCATAAACTTCTTTCTTAGATAAGCCTTTTCGAAAATAGAATATCATTAAAGCAATAATCGTCGCAGCAGATAGGGCTTCTTTCGAGTTATGAGTAGGTATCGTTGCTAGAGCCGCCTCTTTTATTACTTCTTCTTCAGTATCAAAAAGATAACCGATAGCAGAAATCCTCATCATAGCCCCATTACCCAAACTCGTCCCAATATCAGAAGAATTTGCCCATTTCATAATATTAGGAGAAAAAGGACTTTTAAAATAAGGACTAAAATTAGGATGATAACTTTCATACTCTTTAATATATTTTCTTAAATAAGTAGCATAATTACCCCCATTTAAAGCCGCCTCACTAATAGCAACCGTAAGAATCGTATCATCACTATAAAAAGCATTATCTGGAATTACTTTATCCATTTTTATGGGGTTTATTTTCTTTAACTGATCATATTCATAAATACTTCCGGCTAAATCACCAATTACTGCTCCATACATATAGCCTCTCTTTTCTTATCTGTTTTTATTTTGTAAACCATTCTTTAATAAACCCAATGATATCCCCATTAATTTGCATAATTTCGGGATTTTTTTCTAGTTCTGCCATTCCAAACCATTTAAATTTAGTATTATTAATAGCAAATTCTTTTTGCGCCTCGAAAGTCTTAGTATCTATATCAACTAAATAGAAATAATGTTCATACTCACGCATTTTTTCATGTTTTACCGAATACTTACTATGAATCTTAGTAAATAAATAATCGATTTTTCTTGGATTAATTTCTAATTTTTCTAATACTATATCCTTAATTTTATTTAAATCATTACTATCTTCCTGCTTACAATTTAAAAATAAATAACTATGCCATGATTCTTCATAATATTGTAAGTATTCGTCTTTCTCATTTTTAATAATTATTATTGCGTGTTTACTAGCCATATTTTTGCCTTAAAATCTATACTTAATTCTTCGTATTTGATTCCCTTTCTTTAATAAAATTTACTAAATTAACACAAGAAATATAAACATTAGAGTCTTCGCCATAACGCGACTTAATATCCGCTAAGCGCCCCTCATAACCAACATCCTTACCCATTTTATCAATTTGCATATCTGCTTGATTTAATATATCTAAATAAAGCGAGGTATATTCATCTTCTTTAATTCCATGATAATACACTTCTTGCCAGTAGCAATACCCATTATCTTTTAAAACTAGACCGCCATTTTTTTGATGCATATTACCCGGACCAAACTGATAGCCTATGTCATGAACCATTCCTAAAGTAAATAAATCATTTAATTCCCTAGGCGTAAGACCTTTATTTTTTCCTATTTCCACCATTTTTTGGGCTACTCCTAAACTATGCAAGCATCTATTTTCGTCCATACGATACCTTCTTTCTAATTAATAAAATTTTATCATTTCTTAAAATTATTGTAAATAAATACCCCAATTAATTAGAAAAAAACCAATTGTAAAGGTGTGCTTTTAATCATTCCTTAATTTTCTAACCTCAGTTTAATAAAAATATCATTTAATCCCATAAACCACCCCAACTTTCCAGCCGCAAAAACCCCAAATTTTTTTTCTAAATATATCTTTAAATGATAAAGTACCTTAATACTTATCAACACTTTTTAAAAGGCATAGTATTTTTTACCATGCCTACTAATAAAAATAAATATTTTTTATTTTCAAATAACTTTTAGAATAAATTATAACAAGAAAATGACATTTCGGATTTCAAGTTTCCTTTAGTATAAGATATCATGTTTAATTAAATGTTTATACCTAGTAATACCATCCCTTTAATAGAATACATTATAACCATTATTGAAAACGTAGATACCAAAGATATTAAAAGTAAAGTAAAATTGTTGCCTAAAGATTTACCTCAACATTCAATAATCGTTGCTAATAGCAAAAGTAATTTATAATATCTATCTTTATTTTATTGGCTAGTAATTATGTTTTTTTAATACAAAAATTAGAAGGAAAAATAATCATCACTACTTAGAAAGGAGTTTATTTTAAATAGTCTAATTATAATAAAAATAATATGTATCTATAATAGAAAAAAACGAAATATAATAAAAACATAATTATAATCCTAGCCACCCTTTTATTCTTCTTCTCTAACTTTAGCCTCATCTATCTTTTTAGAAGATAAAAATGTTATTTTCTCGGCAATAATATCAGTTGAATAGTGTGTATTATCTTCACTATCTTTGTAAGAGTTAATTTGAATTCTACCCTTAACACCTAATAAATCACCGGTTTTACAATACTCTTTAGTATTTAGAGCAATAACATTCCACAAGACCACCCGAATAAAATCTGTTTCGTAAACACCATCTACATTTTTAAACTTTCGAGGAACAGCTAAAGTTATTAATGCTCTTTTTTTGTTGTTTTCCGTCGTAACTACTTCGGGGTCTTTAGTAAGTCTTCCTACTAAGACAACTTCGTTCATCAATTTAAAACCTCCTTTCTGCCTAAGAGATTATCAGAATTTAAATATTTTCGCAAATAACTATATTACTAATATATCCTATAT
>CAKOSD010000008.1 GCA_934101745.1 uncultured Bacilli bacterium
GTATACCTCTTAATCGAGTTAAAAGTACCTTAGAAGATAAAGAATACCCAGGACTTTATTATACAGGCGAAATATTAGATGTTGATGGTATTTGTGGCGGTTTTAATCTTGGGTTTGCTTGGTTATCTAGTATTGTAGTAGGTGATGATAATGTTAAGAGTAAGAGAAATTAAACTAAGTTATAAAAATGATGAAGAAAAGACCTTAAAATTAAATATCTTAAAAAAATTAGGCTTACCTAAGAATTATAATTTGACTTATAAAGTAGTTAAAAAGTCTTTGGACGCGAGAAGAAAACCTGATATTTACTATGTTTATGAAATATTATGCACTCTAGATAAAAAAGAAGAGGCTAGGTTATTAAAACTAAATAATAAAGATATATTAATAGGCGAAGAAAGAAAATATGATTTTAAACCAACTGGTACTATAGAAATAAAAAATCCCATTATTGTTGTAGGAAGTGGTCCGGCTGGTTTATTTGCTAGTTTAAATTTAGTAAAAAATGGTTATCCTGTAATTGTGGTAGAAAGAGGCTATGAAATTGCTAAAAGAGTTAAGGCCGTAGAAGAATTTTGGCAAACTAATCACCTTAATGGCGAATGTAATATTCAATTTGGGGAAGGGGGAGCCGGGACTTTTTCAGATGGAAAACTCAATACTTTAGTAAATGATAAAGAAGGTAGATATCAATATGTTATGGAAACCTTTGCCTCTTTGGGCGCTAATAAAGAAATAACTTATGTAAATAGACCTCATATTGGAACTGATGCTTTAAGAACAGTTATTACCAATATGCGTCAAAGTATTGAATCTTTCGGAGGTAAGTTTTTATTTGCAACTAAACTTACGGATATAAATATTAAAAATGGTAAAATAGAAAGTGTTGTTTTAAATAATCAGGAAGTAGTGCCATGTTTCGGACTGGTTTTAGCCCTTGGCCATTCGGCAAGAGATACTTTTTATATGCTAAATGCAAAAGGACTTGCGATGACCAATAAACCTTTTGCGGTAGGTTTACGGATTATGCATCCTCAAGACTTAATTGATAAAAATCAGTATGGCTTTTTAGATAGTAAGTTACCAGCAGCCTCTTATAAACTTACCTTTAAGGCCAGCAATAATAAAGGTGTTTATAGTTTTTGTATGTGTCCTGGCGGGTATGTCGTTAATGCCTCTAGTGAGCCCAATAGATTGTGTATTAATGGGATGAGTTATGCAAAAAGAGATAGCGGTATTGCTAATAGTGCTTTAATTGTAACTGTTAATGAAACTGACTATGGTACCACTTTATTTGCAGGGGTGGAATTTCAAAGAAAATTGGAAGCAAAGGCTTACTGTTTAGGTAAGGGCTTAATTCCTATAGAAACCTATGGCGATTATAAAGATAATAAAAAGCCTCAAAGTTTAGGTAAATTAGAACCTAAAATAAAAGGTCAATATCATCTAGCCAATTTAAATGAACTATTACCACTTAATTTAAACATAGCCTTAAAAGAAGGTATTGAAAATTTTGATAAAAAAATAAAAGGTTTTGCTAGTAATGAGGCCCTCCTTTGTGGTATCGAATCTCGAAGTTCTAGTCCGCTTAGAATTACGAGAAATGAGTATTACGAATCTAATATTAGTGGTATTTATCCTTGTGGGGAAGGGGCCGGGTATGCAGGTGGTATTACCAGTGCTGCTATCGATGGCCTTAAAGTAAGCGAAGCCATAATGAATAAATTTAAACCCTTGCGTTAAATAGTTGGCAATAATATTTGAATGTTTAACAAATGCTTATTTAAACAAGTTAGAAAGATTTAAAGGACATTTACTAATCAATTAGTCTTATGATAAAAGTTTAGAGAGAGTAGATAAAAATGGAAACAATAGATATTTTAGATAAATTAATTAAATCTGATAATAGTCCTATGACTTTTCAGAATAATAAAGAATTATTTTCCCAGTTTTTCCTTCATGATATGTCAATAAGATATGGGGGTAAAAAGGTAATGAATATTTATCAGTATTTACTATCTTTAAATCTACCTGAAGATTTACACTATGTATATTTAAATATATTTAATGACTTTAATTACTATGAACAGTATGTAACCCAAAGTATTTATATGAAGACCACTGCTGCTAACGATATATATGTTGCTATGTTAGAAGAATTAATGGAATATTATAATATCTTAAAAGATTACGCTTTAAAATATAACCTTCATAATCTAATAAATGAAAATCAATTTGTAAGAGATTATACGGGAACAATGATGATTCTTCTTAATAAAGGTTTCTTTAAGATAAGTTCTGAAAATATTAAAAAAATGATTAACTATATTAAAGATAATTCCTATTTACAAAATGTACTTATTAATGGCTATAACGATTTTAAATTTCTTGATAAAGAATATATAATAGATTATGTTAAACGATTTTTAATTAATGCTGATTTGATTGCTGATCTTGATAATGATTATTTACTAATGACCATGAAAAGAGGCTGGATTAAGGATAAGAATCTTTTCTTAAAAATATTAGATAAAATAAATATTAATTTTTTAGATTTAATCTTGGATAATGGAGCCTCATCATTCATTGATATTTTAGAGTTAACTTTTCCAGATATTAATGACCGGATAGAAATATTTCAAAAGTTTTATCAAAAACTTTTAGAAGTCCAAGAATATTCATATTTGTTAACCTTCATTGTCGGCGATAAGAGAAGTAAAGATTATGTTTCGGATGAAGAAGAAAAACTAATTTTAAATAAAAATTGTCTTTATTATCCGATGTACACTGTTGATGAGGATATAGAATATTTTTTTTCTACTAATCCCCAAGGACTATTGTTAGCCAATTTAAAAGAAAATTTAAAAAAGAATGATTGGAGTAAAGAAATAAATCAAAAAGTAGAAAAACAAACTCAAAAGGTTAGTGATTTATGTCTAAGCCCTTCCATGGTCATTCCGCTATTTGATTTAGTATTTAAAAATCGTACCGGAAAATTGACTTTCATTCATCTTTTTGCCGCCCTTAAAAGAATGATAATCGAGTATTTACATGATGATTCGGTTATTGTTTATTTAACTCGTCTTGAAGGCGAGTGGGGTGTTTCGGCTCCCGAAGATGGAATTATTAAAATTAATGTTTCAAATGTTAAAAAAATGTTTGAGTGCAACAATTATGAAGAAAATCCTGAGGCCATCCATATTTTAGATACAATATTTCATGAAGCCAGACATATAATGCAACATCGCTTAATGCAAAAAGAGGATATGAGTCCCGAAATTTATGAGCAATATAAAGAAGAAGTTTTAAAAAGTTTAAATGTTAATTATTATAATTATAATTACGAAGAAACTTTAAGTGAGATTGATGCCCGACTTGCGGGGGCTAAAATGGTTGTGGATTTTTTAAGGACATATTATCCTAATATGATAAATTGTATTAAATATTATGAGGCTATAGTAAAAAAAGAAGAACAGAGAATAATTCATAAAAAGAGTGTTTTAGAGTTAGCCGATGATGTAACCGTTGATGAGGCTTTAGAAAAGATAATTGCTGTTAATCCTAAATTACTAGAAAAGTATCCTGGTTTACAAAGAGAATATGAACAAGATGGCACTAAAAAAGAGGATATTAAGCATGGCTTATAGAGTATTTAATAAAATAAAAAACTAAATAAGAAAAAATGGCTTTCAAAAAAGTTAGATAAATCTTATTTAGTTTTTCTTTTAGTTAATAATTTTCATTTTTATAATTGGTTTATATCTTTTTTAGTCTGCTTTAGTAAAATTATTATCTTCTATTAAAATGATATTGATTACCTTCAAAATAAGTATAGCCAGCATTAGAAGCGGCCTTTTTACTTCTAATATTTTCATCTTTAATACTTGCTACAATAAAGGAAATTGTAGGATACATTTCTAAAAGTTTAATACTTATTTCTCTTTCAAGAGTTTGACCAAGGTGCTTGTTTTGATATTTTGGAATAATCCCTAGACAAATTTCAATTTCATCTGGTAGCATCTTGCCATCAATTTCCTCTGCAGGGTGAAAATTAGTAAATAGTATACCTATTGGATTGTTCATATAATAGATGACATAAGTATTTGAAATACCATCATCTCTGTTTCTTATTAAATTATTTGTAATGAAGTCATCTAAATTAGAAGATATCTCAGAGACATCTTTAAATTTTTTTAGAATATCTTTAATGTTTAAATGTTCAGTATTTAAAACATCATAAACTTTAAAGCAAAAATTATCGGTAATTATTTCTTTATTGGTTGACATAGTATACCCGCTTTCTTTCTAATAATACTATAACACACTATGATAAGAGTGTAAAAAACAATAAGAATAGAAGTAAGAATTACTAAAGTTAATTAAAAATATTTTAAGTTAGGGATGCATACGGAAATACTAATACTATAAGTATAAGGATAATAGAGCCAAAAAACATAAAAAAACTAGGCTTAAACCTAGTAATAATCAAATGGTAGCGACGGGGAGATTCGAACTCTCGACCTGCCGGGTATGAACCGGATGCTCTAGCCAGCTGAGCTACATCGCCATTTTTTCCTGACACTTTTTAATTATAGCAAAACTTTTCTTTTTTTGTCAATAAGAACTTGCATTTTTTTTCTAAATAGACTATAATTTAGATATATTTGCCTTATGGGGAAACGGAACGGTGATAAATTTGGAACATTATTTTACAAATAACGAAAACTTAAAAAGTGAATTACGCACAATAAGTTACGAAGTAAATAATGTTCCTTTTTTATTTACTTCAGATAATGGCGTTTTTTCTAAGGATAAAATAGATTTTGGCAGTCTAAATTTAGTTAAAGTTCTTCTTAAGAATTATGATAAGAAAAACATTAACGCTTTAGATGTTGGATGTGGTTACGGTTTTATTGGCATTAGCCTTTCTAAATTACTTGCTAGCAAGTTTGATATGGTTGATGTTAATAACCGCGCAATTCATTTAGCCAACATGAATATTAAGAACAATAAGGTGGATGCAAAAGCCTTTTATAGCGATGCTTTAAGTAGTATCGATAAAAATTATGATTTGATTGTAACAAATCCTCCTATAAGGGCAGGGAAAGTAGTAGTAGAAAAGATACTACTTGATTCGTTAAAACATTTAAATGCTGATGGCGAATTGTGGTTTGTTATAAGAAAAGATCAGGGAGCCAAGAGTATAATTAATCTACTAAAACCCGACTATGATGTCATTCTAGTTGAAAAGTGCAAAGGTTTTTACGTAATTAAGGCTAAAAATGTTGACAAGACTAGATAAATTTTATAAAATCGAAAATTGTTGACGTATTTAAAAGGTACTCAAAAAAATATTAGGTATAGGGGTGAATGCAAGTGGCATTTAAGACAAAAAAATTCGGAGATCATGCTGAAAGACGCACCTTCAGCAAAATTAAAAACAACTTAGAATTGACAGATCTACTAGAAATTCAAAAGAAATCTTATCAATGGTTCTTGGACGAAGGTATTAAAGAATCGATTGATGATTTGTTTCCAGTAGAAAGCTTCACTGGCAATATTACGGTAGAACTTGGTGATTATTATTTTGATAAGCCAAGATATTCAATTAAAGAAGCAAAAGAACGTATGGTAAACTATGCAGCACCATTAAAGGTATTAGCAAGAGTATTCATTCATGAAACAGGAGAAGTTAAGGAACAAGAAATATTCCTTGGTGATATTCCTATGATGACTGATGCCGGAACTTTTATTATCAATGGTGCCGAAAGAGTTATCGTATCGCAATTAGTACGTAGTCCATCTATTTACTTTAAAAAAGAAGTAGATAAAAATGGTCGTCGTGTTATTACATCAGAATTAATTCCAAATCATGGAACTTGGTTAGAGTATGAACTTGATGCAAGAGACATTTTATATGTTCGTATCGACCGTACAAGAAAAGTGCCTATTACGACATTTTTAAGAGCATTAGGTCTTTCTAGTGATGAAGAAATCTTAAGCCTTTTCGGGGAAAATCCTTACATTAAGAATTCCATCGAAAAAGATAGTACGAAAAATACTGATGAAGCCTTAATTGAAATTTATGAAAAATTAAGACCAGGGGAACCAGCAACTCTTGATAGTGCTAAAAACCAATTAATTACGAGATTCTTTGATAAATTTAGATATGACTTAGCAAAAGTAGGCCGTTATAAATTAAATCGTAAATTAAATGTTTTAGATCGTTTAATCGGTTGTACATTAGCCGAAGATATTAAAGATGAAAATGGTAATGTAGTTGCTAGTACTGGTACTTTAGTAACTAAAGAAGTGCTTGAAAGTGTTCGTCCAATATTTAATAATGGTTACAATATTAAAGAAGTAATGATTAATGAAGAATTAGATGAATATAATAAAGTTCAAACTGTTAAAGTTTATAATAAGAAAGATGAAACTAAAGTTATTGAAATTATTGGTAATGATCCAACTATTGATAGCCGTCGTTTAACTATTTCAGATGTTTACGCATCAGTATCTTATTACTTAGACTTACAAGAAGGTATTGGTCGTGACGATGAAATCGATAACTTATCAAATCGTCGTGTAAGACAAGTAGGTGAGTTGGTTCAAAAACAATTTAATGTTGGTATGGCTCGTATGGAACGTGTTATTCGTGAACGTATGACTACCCAAGAAATTGAATCTATTACACCAAAAACATTAATTAATATTAGACCTGTTACAGCAGCTTTAAAAGAATTCTTTGGTTCTTCTCAGTTGTCAAAATTCATGGAACAAATTAACCCAATCGCTGAACTTACTGATAAGAGACGTTTGTCATCTTTAGGGCCAGGTGGACTTGCCAGAGACCGTGCTGGTATGGATGTTCGTGATGTTAACTCGAGTCACTATGGTAGAATTTGTCCTATCGAATCTCCAGAAGGTCAAAATATCGGTTTAATTACATCTTTAGCAAGTTATGCGAAGATTAATGAATATGGATTTTTAATGACTCCATATCGTAAAGTTGTTAATTGTCATGCAACTGATGAAATTTGTTATTTAACTGCTGATGAAGAAGCAGATTATAATATTGCATCTGCTGCTATTAACATGAGTGATGATGATGAAATCTTAGATGAAAAAGTAATCGCTCGTTTAGACGGTGAAGCCGTTATGGTTAAACGCGAAGACGTTGACTTTATCGATGTTGCTCCAAGTCAAATTGTATCTATTACAACTAGTTGCATCCCATTCTTAGAACATGATGATGCCCACAGAGCTTTGATGGGTGCCAACATGCAACGCCAAGCAGTTCCTTTATTAACTTGCGAATCTCCTATCGTTGGTACTGGTGTTGAATACATTGCCGCTAGAGATTCTGGTTCTACAATTATTGCGAAGGCTGATGGCGTTGTTGATTATGCTGATGGTAAGAAGATTATCGTTAAAAACGCTAAAGGCACTGATACTTATCATTTAGCCAATTATGAAAGAAGTAACTCAGCAACAACTATTAATCACCATCCAATTGTTAAGAAGGGTGATAATGTTCATCGTGGCGAAGTTATCGCTGATGGTCCATCAACTAAAAATGGTGAACTTGCTCTAGGTAAAAATATGTTAGTAGCCTTTATGACTTGTAATGGTTATAACTATGAAGATGCCGTTGTATTAAACGAAAGATTAGTTAAAGATGATGTTTATACATCACTTCATATTGAACACTATGATATTGAATGCCGTGATACAAAATTAGGACCTGAGGAAATTACAAGAGATATTCCAAATGTTGGTGAAGATGCTCGTAAGAATTTAGATGCTAATGGTATTGTTCGTATTGGTACCGAAGTTAAAGATGGTGATATCTTAGTAGGTAAAGTTACTCCAAAAGGTGTTCAAGAATTAACTGCTGAAGAAAAATTGTTACATGCAATTTTTGGCGAGAAAACTCGTGAAGTAAGAGATACTTCCTTAAAAGTTGAACACGGTGCTGGTGGTATTGTTCATGATATCAAAGTTTATACTAAAGAAAATTCTGATGAACTACCTGCAGGTGTTTCAAAAATAGTTCGTGTTTATATTATTCAAAAACGTAAAATTCAAGTCGGCGATAAAATGTCTGGCCGTCACGGTAATAAAGGTGTTATTTCTTTAATTTTACCAGAAGAAGATATGCCTTACATGCCAGATGGTACGCCAGTAGATATCGTTTTAAACCCACAAGGTGTTCCTTCCCGTATGAATATTGGTCAGATTTTAGAATTACACTTAGGTATGGCTGGTAAAAACCTAGGCGTTAAATATGCTACCCCAGTATTCGATGGTGCTAGTCAAGATGAAATCTATGAACAAATGGAAGAGGCTGGACTTGCTCATGATGGTAAGACTGTATTATATGATGGTCGTACCGGCGATGCCTTTGAAAATAGGGTATCTGTTGGTGTTATGTACATGGTAAAACTACATCACATGGTTGATGATAAAATTCATGCCAGAAGTACCGGACCTTACTCAATGGTTACTCAACAACCATTAGGTGGTAAAGCCCAATTCGGTGGTCAAAGATTCGGAGAAATGGAAGTTTGGGCTCTATATGCTTATGGTGCTGCTAATGTTCTACAAGAAATGATGACTATTAAAGCCGATGATGTTATGGGGCGTGTTAAAGTTTATGAATCATTAGTTAAAGGAAAACCTATTGATGAGGCTGGTATTCCAGAATCATTTAGAGTATTAATTAAGGAATTCCAAGCTTTAGGTTTAGATGTAGAAATTTTAGATCAAAATGATAAATTAGTTGATTTAAAAGAAATGGAATCTGATGATGAACAAGTTGATGCTTTAAAAATTAAAGAATTAACTAATGAAGTTAATGAAAACCCTAGTAACGATGCTAAATCAGAAGAGACTGATGATAGTTATTTAGACGATGAAGAAGACGATGATGATTTGGATGATTTAGAGTTTCCAGAAGATGGAAATATTCTAGAAGAAGAGGAGGATGAAATTATATGATGGATGTAAATAATTTTAGAGGTATTAAGGTATCTATTGCCTCCCCGGAAAAAATCCGTGAGTGGTCTTATGGTGAAGTAAAGAAACCAGAAACTATTAACTATCGTACCCAAAAACCAGAAAGAGACGGTTTATTCTGTGAGAAAATCTTTGGACCAACTAAAGATTTTGAGTGTGCTTGTGGTAAATATAAACGTCTAAGATATAAAAATGTTATATGTGATCGTTGTGGAGTAGAAGTAACATCTAGTAAAGTACGTCGTGAACGTATGGGACACATTGAACTTGCTGCTCCTTGCTCTCACATTTGGTTCTTTAAGGGCGTTCCTTCTAAGATGGGACTTGTTCTTGATATGTCACCAAGAGACTTAGAAGAAGTATTATATTATGTTTCTTATGTTGTTTTAGATCCTGGAAATGTTCCTTTAGAGAAAAAACAAACTTTATCTGACAAAGAATATCGTGCTTATTATGAAAAATATGGTAATGCTTTTAAAGTAGGAATGGGTGCTGAGGCTATCCAAACCTTATTAAAAGAAGTAGATTTAGATAAAGAAATCGAAGATTTAAGAAATGAATTAGATGGCGCTACTGGTCAAAAGAGAATTCGTTTAGTTAAACGCCTTGACTGTTTAGTAGCCTTCAAAGATTCAGGTAATCGTCCTGAATGGATGATTTTAACCGCTCTTCCTGTTATTCCTCCTGATTTACGTCCGATGATTCAATTAGATGGTGGTCGTTTTGCTACTAGTGATTTAAATGATTTATATCGTCGTATTATTAACCGTAATAATCGTTTAAAGAAATTACTAGAATTAGGGGCGCCAACTATCATTGTTCAAAATGAAAAACGTATGTTACAAGAGGCTGTTGACTCCTTATTTGATAATGGTCGTCATGGTAGAAGTGTAACAGCAGCGGGAAATCGTCCATTAAAATCATTATCTAGTATGTTAAAAGGTAAACAAGGTCGTTTCCGTCAAAACTTATTAGGTAAACGTGTTGACTATTCTGGTCGTTCTGTTATCGTTGTTGGTCCATCCTTAAAGATGTATCAATGTGGTCTTCCTAAGGATATGGCTTTAGAATTATTTAAACCTCATGTTATTCATGGACTAGTTGAAAGAGGACTTGCTCATAATATTAAAGGGGCTAAAAAGTTAATTGATAATAAAGATGAATGTGTATGGGATGTTGTTGAAGATGTAATTACTGAACATCCAGTAATGTTAAACCGTGCCCCAACACTACACCGTTTAGGTATTCAAGCCTTTGAACCAGTTTTAGTTGGTGGTAAGGCTATGCGTTTGCATCCACTTGTGTGTGCAGCCTTTAATGCCGATTTCGATGGTGACCAAATGGCTGTTCATGTTCCGTTATCAGAAGAGGCTAAAGCCGAAGCAAGAATTTTAATGTTAGGTGCTAATAACATCTTAAAACCTTCTGATGGTAAACCAATCGTTACTCCTTCACAAGATATGATTTTAGGTAACTATTATCTATCTATTGAAGAAGCTGGTTTAGAAAATGAAGGTAAAGCCTATAAGAACTGCAATGAAGCCCTAATGGCTTATGAAAGAAAAGATATTTCTCTACATACTAGAATTGCTATTCCAGTTGCAAGTTTTACTCATAAGTTATTTACTGATGAACAAAAAGACAAATATTTAGTTACAACTGTAGGTAAAATCAAGTTTAATGAAATATTACCTGATTCTTATCCTTATGTTAACGAACCAAGTGATGCTAATATTACTGGCATTACTCCTGATAAATATTTCTTACCAATGGGTACTGATTTAAAAACTGAAATTGCTAAAATGCCTTTGGCTGAACCATTTGTTAAGAAGACTTTAAGTAAATTAATTGCCCAAGTCTTTAAACGTTATAAAACTACAGAAACTTCCGTTATGTTAGATAAACTAAAAGATTTAGGGTTCAAATATTCTACTGTTGCAGGTATTTCTATTTCAATGCATGATATTATCGTATCTGATAATAAACAACAAATTATAGATGATACGCAAAAGAAAGTTAATAAAATTAACAAAGAGTTTACTAGAGGTTTAATTACTGAGGATGAACGTTATAAAAATGTTTGTGCTTTATGGGCTAAAGCCACTAGTGATATTTCTAGTGAATTACAAACTATTGCGAAGAAAAATACAATGAATCCAATTTTCATGATGATGAATTCTGGAGCCCGTGGTTCGGCTAACCAGTTCAATCAACTTGCTGGTATGCGTGGTTTAATTGCTAAGCCTACTGGTGAAACTATTGAAATTCCAATTAAGTCTAACTTAATTGAAGGTTGTAATGTAACTGAGTTCTTTATCGGTACCAGAGGTGGTCGTAAAGGTATCGTTGATACAGCCTTAAGAACTGCCGATTCTGGTTACTTAACTCGTCGTTTAGTTGATGTTGCTCAAGATATTGTTGTTAAAGAAGAAGATTGCGGCACTATTAATGGTGTTGAAGTTACCGACTTTATCGATGAAAGATCTAATACAATGATTGAACCTTTAATCGAAAGAATCATTGGTCGTTATACGGCAACTAAAGTCATCAATCCTGAAACTAAAGAAGTTATTGTTGATAAAAATCAATATATTACTGAGGCTCTTGCTAACAAGATTATCAATGCTGGTATTAAGAGTGTTAAGATTAGAAGTGTTCTAACTTGTAATACTGTTAATGGTGTATGTCAACATTGTTATGGTCGCAACCTTGCAACTGGTAATATGGTTGAAACTGGTGAGGCTGTTGGTATTATGGCCGCTCAATCAATCGGTGAACCAGGTACTCAGTTAACAATGCGTACCTTCCACGAAGGTGGTGTTGCCGGTGGCGATATTACACAGGGTCTTCCAAGAGTAGAAGAACTATTTGAGGCTCGAAATCCAAAAGGTAAGGCTACTATTGCCGAAATCGGTGGTAAGATTGCTAGTATCGAAGAAAATAACTTTAAATTTAAGATTGTTATTGAAAACGATGTTGAAGCAAGAGAACATATTACAAACTACAATACTAAGTTATGTGTTGAATTAGGTCAAACTGTTAAAGCAGGAGATCCATTAACAACTGGTTCTATTGCACCAAAAGAATTACTTGCCGTAACTGATCCAATTACAGCTCAACAATATATTGTTAAGGAAGTTCAAAAAGTATATAAATCTCAAGGTGTTGATGTTTCAGATAAACATATCGAAGTTATCGTTCGTCGTATGATTTCGAAGATGAAAGTATTAGATGGTGGCGATACTAATTTAGTGGCTGGCTTGTCAGTAACACTTAATGAATTTGCTGCTGCTAATAAACCAGTATTACTAACTGGAGGAATTCCAGCAACTGGACTTCCAATTATGCTCGGTATTACTAAAGCATCATTAGAAACTGATTCCTTCTTATCTGCTGCATCTTTCCAAGAAACAACTAGAGTTCTTACTGATGCTGCGATTAGAGGTAAAGTAGATCACTTAAGAGGATTAAAAGAAAATGTTATTATTGGTAAATTAATTCCAGCAGGTACTGGTGCTAAACAATATTCTGATGTTAAATTTGAACTTGAAAAAGAATTTATTGAAGATGATGCTAGTGAAGCATTAGAAGATAAACTTATGAGTGATGATGTAACTGATGAAGTAACTACTAATAACAATAGTGATACAGCCTTAGAGGATACTGATATTTCTGCAAATGATGATATAGATTTGAATATTGCTGATGATGAAGAGACTACTGAAGAATAGTAGTTTCTTTTTTTAGTTCTAAAAATTTTTTAAAAATTAGCACTCATATATTGACAAGTGCTAACATATAATATATAATGATTTTAGCATTTGAAAAGAAAAAGTGCTAAATGCATTTGCTTATAGCAAGGCGAGGTGATTATATGAGTGAAAGAGAAAGTTTACTATTAAAAGAAATAGTCGAAAATTATATATCATACGCTAAACCTGTTGGGAGTAAATCCTTATGTAAAAAGTTTAAATGTTCATCAGCAACCATTAGAAATGAAATGGCTTATCTAGAACAATTAGGCTACATAGAGAAAAATCATATATCAAGTGGTAGAGTACCAAGTGAGGCTGGTTATAAATATTATGTTGAATATTTAATGAAACCCAAAGAACTAAGTGGCGAAGATATGTTAAAATTACAAACTATTTTTCAAAATAAAAATTTAGTCGTTTCTGATGCTGTAAATAAATGTGTTGATATAATAAGTGAGATAACCAATTATACTTCGGTAATATTAGGTAGTAGTTCTAAAGATAATGTCCTACAGCAAATTAATATTATTCCTCTTGCCGATAACAAAATAGTAGCGTTAGTATGTACTGATAAAGGAATTGTCGAAAATAAGCAATTTGCTTTATCACCAGATACCAATATTAATGAAATTGTTAAGACTGGGGAAATAATTAATAAAATGTTGGTGGGAACCCCAATTGATGAAGTATCACAAAGATTAGAATTTGAAATCAAACCAATTATTGCTAAGAAGATATTGCAGTATGAACAAGTTTATAATATTTTCTATGATGCTTTTAGTGATTTTGCCAAGAATACGGCTAATATTCATTTTGGCGGAAAAGCCAATCTTTATAATCAACCTGAATATGAAGATGCTAGTAGCCTAAAGAGAATTGCTAGCAAATTAGAAGACAAAGAATTGGTAGCAAGAAATATGTATTCTGATAAATCCGGCATTAATGTATTCATTGGCGATGAAAATGATTTTGACAAAGATGTAACCATTGTTAAGGCTAAATATCATCGGAATGGCGAAGAAGGTACGATAGCGGTTTTAGGACCTAAGCGTATGGAATATGATAAAGTTGTCGGATTGCTGCAATATATTAGTGAAAATATAAATGATAATGAGGAAAAAAATGACTGAAGAAGAAAAAAATAAAAAGGTAGAACCGGAAGTTACTAAAGAAGAAACTGAAAAAACAGTTGAAGAAACTATGGAACTACCAAAAGATAAAGAAAAAAAGAAGTCCTTCTTTACTAAAGAAAATAAAAATTCTTTAGAATTGGAGAAGTTAAAAAAAGAAGTTACGGCAAGTAACGAAAAGGTTGTTCGTTTGTCAGCAGAAATTCAAAATATGCGTAGAAGATACGAAGATGAGTTATCTAAAAAAGCCATGTATGAAGGTTCTGACCTGATTAAATCATTGTTACCAATAATTGATAACTTTGAAAGAGCAATAGCTATGGATAATAGCGAAAATGATAAGTATTTAGAAGGATATAAAATGATATATACTAATATGCTTACCATTTTAAAAAATATCGGTGTTACCGAAATAGAATGTTTACATAAACCATTTGATCCTAAGTTTATGGATGCTGTTCTTACTGAAAATATTATTGAAGAAGAACAGGGTGTGGTCTTAGATGTTTTACAAAAAGGCTATATGTATAAAGATAAATTATTAAGACCAGCGATGGTTAAAGTTAATGAATAGGAGAGATTAATTATGAGTAAAATTATAGGTATAGATTTAGGTACAACTAACTCTTGTGTTGCTGTACTAGAGGGTGGAGTTCCTCACGTAATTACTAATCCAGAAGGTAATAGAACAACTCCAAGTGTTTTCGCTATTAAAGGTGATGAAGAATTAGTAGGTGAGACTGCTAAACGTCAAGCTGTTACTAATGTTAAAAATACTGTTTCAAGTATCAAGAGAAAAATGGGTACTGATGAAAAAGTTGAAATTAATGGTCGTAAGTATTCACCAGAAGAAATTTCTGCTAAAATCTTAATGAAACTTAAGAGTGATGCTGAATCTTACTTAGGTGAAAAAGTTACAAAGGCTGTTATTACAGTACCTGCTTACTTTAACGATGCCCAAAGACAAGCTACTAAGAATGCCGGTAAGATTGCTGGTTTAGATGTTGAAAGAATTATTAATGAACCAACTGCTGCCGCTCTTGCTTATGGTATTGATAAACAAGAAAAGACGCATACCGTTCTTGTATACGACCTAGGTGGTGGTACATTCGATGTATCAATCCTAGATTTAGGTGATGGTGTTTTCGAAGTTAAATCTACTGCTGGTAATAACCATTTAGGTGGCGATGATTTCGACCAAAGAATTATGGATTACTTAGTATCTGAATTTAAAAAGGAAAATGGTATTGACTTATCTAAAGATAAAATGGCTATGCAACGTATTAAAGATGCTGCTGAAAAAGCTAAAAAAGATTTGTCAGGTATGATGAGTGCAGAGATTTCTATTCCATTTATTGCCCAAAGTGAAGAAGGTCCATTACATTTAAATGTAACATTAAATCGTGCTAAATTTGAAGATTTAAATAAAGATTTATTTGATTCAACATTAGATGCTGTTAAAAAGGCTCTTAAA
>CAKOSD010000009.1 GCA_934101745.1 uncultured Bacilli bacterium
TTCACTAATATATTCGAGTATTGCTTGAGCTAGGCTCATACCATCATAAGTTGCAGTTCCTCTTCCTAGTTCATCAAATAATATCAAACTATTTTTAGTAGCTCCTTTAATTGCATTTCTTGCTTCTTTCATCTCAACCATAAATGTAGATTCTCCACTAACTAAGTCATCGGAGGCACCTATACGAGTAAATATTTTATCAATAATTGGTAAAGTAGCCTTTTTGGCGGGAACAAAAGAACCTGTTTGCGCCATAATAATAATAATAGCCAGTTGGCGCATGAAAGTAGATTTACCACTCATATTTGGCCCGGTTATCAAAAGAGTATTAATATTTTCAGGCATCAAGCAATCATTAGGAACATATAAGCCGTTACTTACTGCCTCTACTACCGGGTGGCGACCATCTTTTATTTTAATTTCCTTTTCTAGGGTTAATGTAGGTCTTACTAAATTATACTCTTCAGCACATACAGCCAGGGAAATTAAAGCATCTATCTCACTTAAAATTTCGGCATCTTTCTTTAAAGAAAAAATATGTTCTTTAACTTTATCTTTTATTTCATTGAACAAATTATATTCTAAATCAATAATTCTTTCTTCCGCATTTAAAATTAAGGCTTCTTTTTCTTTTAAAGCCGGAGAAATAAAACGCTCACAGTTAGTTAAAGTTTGTCTGCGTTCCCAGCCAAAGTCTTCCATAACCATTTTACTTTGACCTTTAGATACTTCAATATAGTAACCAAATATTTTATTGTAACCAACTTTTAAATTTTTGATACCGGTTTCTTCTTTTAGAGTCTCTTCAAAAGAGGCTATGAATTCTTTGCCCCCACTTCTAATGCTACGTAGTTCATCTAATTCTTTATTGTATCCTGATTTAATTAAAGAACCTTCTTTAACGGTAACAGGCGGATTTTCAAATACAGCCTGATCTAATAAATTATAAACTTCGGTATTAGGCTCTAGTTCATAATTAAAATTCAATTTTTTGACATCATCTATTATGTTTGGCAATATGCCCAAACTTTTTTTAATTTGCAATAAATCTCTAGCATTCATATTACCAGAAATTAATTTTCCACATAATCTTTGTAAATCGTAAACTTGATATAAATATTCTCTTAGTTCATCCTTAATAATAAATTCAGTGTTAATTTTTTCAATAGCATCATAGCGTTTATTTAACTCTTCAATATCTTTTAACGGATGAAGAAGCCAACTTTTAAGTTTGCGGGATCCCATCGCTGTTTTACACTTATCTATTAACCATAAAAGACTATACGTTCTTTCTTTTAATCGGATAGTTTCAAACAATTCTAAATTGCGAACGGTATGGATATCCATATTTAAGTATTTATCTTTATCAATAACGTTTATTTCTCTTATATTAGAAATATCTTTCATATTAGTTACAACTAAATAATAAAATAAATGTTTAAGACCAGTAACAAACTTATCATCTAAATCTTTATAAAGATATGGATAATCTTCTTCTAAATAATGGTTATTATAAGATATTTCAATCCCGTAATTATTTTTTAAAATTTGAATTAAAGAGAGATTACTATTATCAGTTAAAATAACTTCTTTAATTCCTAGGTTAATTATCTCACTAAGTAAGGAATCGTTATTATGTTTTATCTGGCTAACCATACATTCCCCAGTAGAAATATCAGCATAGGTTAATATATAAGTATTACCATAATCTAAAATACTGGCAATATAATTATTATCTTTCGGTTGCATCATTTCATAATCAGTTAGAGTGCCTTTACTAATTACTTGAATAACGCCTCTTTTTACCATGCCTTTGGTGGTTTTAGGGTCTTCTAATTGTTCACATATGGCCACCTTATAACCTTTGTCAATCAATTTTTCAATATAGGGTTTAACAGAATGAAAAGGTACACCACACATAGGTATACGCTCACTTAAGCCGGCATTTTTACCAGTTAGAGTTAATTCTAATTCTCTAGCGGCAGTTTCACCATCTTCAAAAAACAATTCATAAAAATCGCCAATCCGATAAAATAATAATTCTTCTAAATGTTTATTTTTTATATCCAAATATTGTTGCATCATTGGACTTAATTCTTCATACTTTACTTCATTTCTTTTCATCTGTACATCACGAAACTTATTGTATCAAATTTAGTATTTAAAGTCCACGCTATATCAATAAGTATTTAGAGTTTTTTTATATTTATTACTTAATTTTCTTTAAAAAATTCCCCTACTTCTTATTATTAACGATTAACATCTTTATTTTTAATTATATAAATTTTATGTTTTTTAAAGAAGGCATAAAAAATATCAGTTGGTCCTAAACCTTTATTGTGTAAATTTTCTAAAAGCCAATCCTTACATTTATTAATATGAATTAGAGTATCATTTTGAATAACCCCATCAATTATTAAAGCCATTGGATAAGAACTTTTCAATTTTAACAAGTTATAGGGAAAAATAGATAATTTACCATTCGGCTCTAAAAAAGCATATTCGATTTCTTCAATACTTTTAATACTATTTTGACGCAATTGAAATAATAAGTCATCTATAGAATAACGAGATTTAACCATTTCTTTATAGTTTATTTTGCCATTGGCTATAATTAATGAGGGTTTACCATCTAAAAAGTTGCGGACTTTCTTGGATTTAATGGATAAATAGGCTAAGGCTACTTCCATTATAACCAGTACAACAATAGGAATAACCGTGTTTAATATGGTATCGTTAAAATTTTCAATAGAAATCGCCACTAACTCAGCAATTAAAATCGAGACAATAAGGTCCGTCGTTCCAAGTTGTCCTATTTCTCTTTTGCCCATAATACGATAAGAAATTAAAATAAAAAAATAGAAAAAAACTGTTTTCAAAGTAATTATTACTAAGTCCACTTATATCACCAGTTATATTATGAGTAATTTCTCTTAATTTTAAACATATATTTTATTAGGTGATTTTATGGAAAAAATTTCTTTCTATTTTAAAAGTATATTAATATTGGGATTTTATTTATTTTTATTAAGTTTTATTAGTGCTTTATTTTATTTGTATACTAACATGTCTTATAATTTAAATTGCTTTTTCTTATTTATTTTTACAAGTATAGGTTTTGCTATTTTAAACTTTTTTAATGGCAAGAAAACTCTTAATAAAGGTTATCTGGCGGGACTTAAGTTAGGAGGAATAATTTTACTGGGATTTATTCTTATTAGTTTATTTACTAAAAATAGTTTTTCCTTAAGTCAATTAATATATTATGGTATTCTTTTATTAATTTCAGTAATTTCCGCCTCAATTGGTATTAATTATAAAGATAAACCTAATTTAAAATAACAAATTCATTAGTTTCTAAATTTACATAGGATGAAGAGTTGATAATTTCTTTAGTTACCGGATTAGTGACAGTATTCAAATAGCCATTTTGCACTAAATAATCAAGAGTAGCACTTTTATTAGTACATTTTTTATCTAATACGCAATCATGGGCTTTTTCTACCACCTTTTTGTTTAAAACCAACCACAATTTTGTTTCACGGTCATTTTTTATAGCTGTATAACTTTTATAGCCAACTAAACCGGCCATAATTAAGATTAAAATACTAGAAATAATTTTACTGAAGTTTTCCATAATATTTTTTTATGAACTCCTCTCTGTATTTTAGAAGACGATCTTCTTTAATAGCACTTCTTAATTCTTCGGTTAAGTTAATTAAGTAATGAATATTATGAATCGAAAGCAAACGGGCTCCAAAAGTTTCTTCACAATTAATTAAATGTTTAATATAGGCTTTAGTGTAATTTTGACAAGCATAACAAGTACAGCCTTCCTCAACTGGAGTAAAATCTTCTTTGTATTTAGCATTTTTAATATTTATTTTACCATAGCGCGTTAGAGCGTGACCATGACGAGCAAGTCTAGTTGGGGAAACGCAATCAAAAATATCAACACCATTACAGACATTTTCTACAATATCAATAGGATCTCCTACTCCCATTAGGTATCTAACTTTATCTTTTGGAAGATAAGAGGTAGCATAACGCACCATCTTATATTGCGTTTTCTTATCCTCACCAACGCTAGTGCCACCTATGGAATAGCCATCAAAGTCCATTTTTACTAATTCTTCTACGCAATGACGACGTAAATCTTCATATTCGCCACCTTGTACAATGCCAAAAAGACTCTGATTATGATTGTTAAAAACGTCTTTTCCTCTCTTAGCCCATCTTAATGTTCTTTCAACGGAATTTTTACAATAATCATAAGTAGCCGGATAGCCGATACATTCATCAAAACTCATGGCAATGTCACTGTCTAACTTATTTTGAATTTGAATAGATTTTTCCGGAGTTAATAATAAAGCATCGCCGTTATACTGATTTTTAAATTTTACCCCTTCTTCGGTAATATCTTTTCTTTTGGCTAAAGAAAAAACTTGGAATCCTCCTGAATCGGTTAAAATTGGTCCATTCCAATTCATAAATTTATGAAGTCCCCCAGCGTGGTTTATAATATCTTCACCAGGTCTTAACCATAAGTGATAAGTATTTGCTAAGATAATTCCAGCATGGTTAGCCTTTAATTCTTCGGGGGACAGAGTTTTTACAGTGGCTTGCGTTCCTACGGGCATAAACATAGGAGTTTCAAAAGTGCCATAATTAGTATGAATTAGTCCTAATCGGGCTCTAGTATTTTTATCTTCTTTTAATAATTCGTATTTTATTTTCATATAGTACCTCGCTTTCAAATTATATCAAAAAAATAGACTATCGTCTAGCAAGAAATAGTCTATTATGGGCATATTCACTAACTGCAATTCCGAAATTAGTAAATGTCATTGGTACTTTGCGTTCCTTCATTAAATAATAAATAGCAATTTTTTCATCACTAGTTAATTTACGATAAGACGAACCAAATTGTTTAGTAATTTCCAAATCATTTAAAATACCTTGCAAAGTTATATTTAAAGCATAACTTCCTTTTTGAATATTTTGAGTTGCAAAAGTCATGAATAATTTCCGGTCAGCAATATTATCAAGAAGATTTAAAGAAACAGCACGTAATTTTAACTTTTCTAAAGGATAAGAAGTCAAATTATAATAATCGATTATAGTGAAAGTACGTTTATTTTCAGAATCAGAAACAGGAATACCATTTTGCAAGTAATAACACATAATATCTAAAATTGATTCTATATATTCACGTTCATACTCTTCTACTTTATTTAGATGAATAATAAATTCTTCTTCAAGATTATTTTCTTTACTGGCTTGATATAGCATTTCCTTCATGGCTTTATGACCTATTTTTTCATTATATTTTGTAAGACGACTTTCCATCAAGTCTTCTATGGTCATATAATGTTGCATAAATTCTTGAAAAATCTCGTTTCGTCTTTTTTGGGCCGGTGTATTCTTTATCTCTTCTTCTTTTTTTATATCTAACTTTTTAAGGCAATCATCAATAATATTTAAAATCATTTGTTCTCTATTAAATAAAACATTGCGAGCATTTTTATCAGTTATGGTGTCAAAATATTTGGTAAAGTGTTTAATAATTGCATTTCTGGTACATTTTAAAGTTTTTAAATCTTGAGTGATAAGAATAGACCTTATTTTACTATCTTGATTTTCTAAATCATTGTTAATAATTTTATTTATTTCTAAAACATTTACTCTTGCTAGAAAATTAACGGTAGGATTTGCTAATACTTTCTTATATTTTTCTAGTTTTTGACGATAAAAACTTTTTTCAAAATTACTAGCATAATTAATTAAATAAATTTCGGCATATCTTTTTATATCAGCGGCCGCCAGACCGGTTTCCTCTTCAACTTCTTCTAAGGCAATATCTATTGGCAATAAACGGTTATAGGCATTAATTAAAGCATTAAAATAATTAGAATATAAAGTCTTTAATTCATTGTTTTTTATAATGGCATCTTGTTCTTCCTTAGATAATTCATGTTTTTTTAACTCTAACATTTCCTTTTTGGCTCTATCTTTTTTCAAATGGCAAAAGGCATAATGCACCTCTTCAAGCATATCAGGTAAATTTTTAGTTGATGCTCGATTATAATAAAAATTATTGACATATTTAGTTAATTGTTCAACTGTTAATTTATGTTCTTTAGCAAAATCAGCAATAGCAGTATATATTTCCTTTTTAGTTTTACCATCGGCGATAGCCGTTCCAATTACGGCATAACATTCTCTTATAATTTCATTTCTTTCTGACATTTTAATTCCCCCCATCTGTGTAACTTATACTAACACATTATCTTATAAAAAGGCAATGGTTTTTGAAGTGTTTTCAAAAAAAATTTAGGAAAGAAAAAGCCTAACTAATTAAGCCCATCTCCATTTTCCAAGAAATGACTTTGGTAGTTAAACTTTTAATATATTTTTCACTTAAATAACCATTGTTGATATTATCAATTATTTCTTTAATATCTCTTACATAGTTTTGCGTTATTAATATATTATTACCGGCTAAAAGCGATTTAATTCCCATATTTTCGATATTAGCCGTGGCGCCCATATTCAAAGCATCAGTTATAACCATTCCTTTAAAATTTAGGGCATTTCTTAAGTAATTATGATTATCTATCGAAATAGAGGCCGGATTTTTATCATCTAAGGCCGTTACTGTATTATGGCTAATCATTATAGCCTCTGCTCCCCTATCAATAGCCATTTTAAAAGGTATTAAGCCTTCTTCTATTTCTTCTATCGTCCTTGTATCTATTGAACTTCCTTTATGAGTATCTTTATTTTTTCCATACCCGGGATAATGTTTTAAGACATTAGTAACCCCAGAATTTTTAGAAGATTCTATTATATTTAGGGCAAATTCTCCCGTAAGAGTGGGACTAAGTCCAATGGAACGACTATAAATATAATCGCTTTTATCGTTTGATATATCTAAAACAGGTGCTAAGTTAATATTAAGTCCTAGTGATTTTAAAAGTTCATTTTTTTCTATATTATCACTTTTTATTAATTCCAAGCCCCCTTTTTGATAAAGCGTCCTTGGAGATAAAAATGCACTACTCCGGAGATTTTTATTATTACTAACTCTAACAACCGTTCCTCCTTCTTCATCAACGGCTAAAAATAAGGGAATTTTGGCTTGGGATTGTAAATTGCTTACCAAAGTAATTATTTCTTCTCTGGTTTTATTTTTAAAAGCATCGCCAAATAAGACTAATCCCCCTAAATGATATTTTTTTATATTCTCTAAACTACTAGAATTATAATGAACAGTATAAAGACTACCAACCATTTCTTCTAAAGACATAGTATTTACTAATTTCTTGACCTTTTCAAGATTATCATTATTTAGACCTTCTAAAACAAATTCTTTGTCTAGTTTCTCTACATTTAAAACTGTTATATCTTGCTTACTTTTATTTTTATCTAGAAGTCCATCATAAGTTATTTTAATATAATCATTAACATTGCTATCAATATCTTGCTTAGAAAATTCATAAATAATTTGATTTTCATCACAAAGATAGGTTGTGTTTTCGTCTTGATAAATAACTAGACCCTCAAGATTGGCTTTTTGATTATCTGACAGTTCGTTATTTTCTAATTCAGTTTCTTTATTATTATTTGGCTTATAATGAATTCCAATAATTCCTATTGTTATTACCAATAAGCATATAAGTACTAATTTATATTTTTTCTTTAATTGCATCTTATTTTCCCTCTAATTTTTTTAAAACTAATTTTTGCTGATCCGTTAAATTGCTTACAATCTCATTATAACTTTCTATATTATAAATAAATACGACATCTAAAAGATTATCTAAATAATAGTCTATCCCAATCTTTTCTATTAAATACTCCATATTTGCTACGGTATCAATAAAATCTAAAAGGTCGGTAGCGTCAAGCTCATTTACACAAGCATTTTCCAAATAATATTTTTTATGACTAGATGAGAAGTAATAATAAAAGGTTCTTATTAGAAATGCCATAATTTTCTTATAGGCCTCTTTATTATCATCTTTTAATTTTTTTAGTTTTTCTTCTCCATATTCTCTTACAATATCTTTATTGCGATATTTACTATAAAAGTATTTTAGATAAGTAACAAACTCTAAGGAAGTGATGTTTTTGTTATTAAAGAAAATTCTAGCCTGGGTATTAGTTTGCTTTTGAGATACAATTTCTTTTTCTTCGTTTTTAATATTGGGGTGCAGTTCTTTAATTATACTAGATAATTTAGGGTTATTTAAAGCCGTTATTAAGGCCGTATAATCATAATATTGGAAATCTTTATAAGTATTAATTATTTCTTCTAAGAGTATCTTTAAATAGCCCATATCAAAAAAGTATTCCAAATCGCCATTTAAGTCATTAGTAAAATTATCAAAAATATATAGTAAGGCTTCGATATCAAAATCATCATTAGTAAGATCACTAAACTCAGTTAATAAAAAATATTCAATTTGCATTAATTCTAAGTAAGACTTAGCACTTTCTATATCTTGATATAAATATTCTTTAAATCTTTTTACTAGGATATTTAATTTTTTATGATGAATTTTTTTCTCACTAAGATTACTGTCTTCAATAAAAATATTATCATAAATAGAAAGTAAATTTTTAACGATATTTTTCAAATTAAATTGCATGAGAACTCCTTAATACCCCATTAATTCTTCTTAGTTCTGGTTTAATTATACTAGTAAAAGTAAGAAATTAAAAGGCTTTCTTTCTTACTTAGTTAACTTTTTTCTTAAGATTTTTTCTTGATAACAGACAATAAAATCATTATTAAAAGTGGCATTTGTCATATCAATTCCCGAAAAGTCATACGAGATAAATGTTACATCACTATAATTACCATTAGCCATATTTTTATTATAGACAGTCTGGGGATTTATAAAAGCGTTAGTACCTGTAAAATCTAGGTTACTTACGTCAAATCCCGTAAAATCAAAGGTTAGTAAATCAAAAAATGATAAGTAATTAACATATTCTTTAGAAATGTATTTTATCCCATTTTCTTCATAATAAAAGTTACTAGGAATTTCTAAAGTATGATTAGGTATGGTATTCATTTTAATCGTTAATTTTCTTTTTTTCATCTCTAGTTCATCAATTCGCTTTTGACACTCGGCTATTTTCTGTCTGTATTGCTGATATTCATTAATTTTTTTATTGATGCTTTCTGCAGTAATCATATTTTTTGACATGAATTTTTGATATTTAATTAGATATTTTTCTTTACTAAGTAAGGTGCAGTCTTTCTTTAAAATCCGATTTTCTAAATTAAAATCACCTAGACATATTATTTGGTCAGTAACATAATAGGTTTTATTATCCCAAGTAAAATAATCATCATAGAATTCAATTTTAGACTCATGATTAGCAAACCAATGATAGCTGTTATCTCTTTTATCAAATAAATAATAACCGTCTTGCCAATAGAAATTTTTAGTAATAGTAAAAAACACAAAATTTTCATATTGTCTTAAGGGTTCATATTCGGTTTTTACCATCTTTTTAGTTTTATAATCTACATAATAATAAACAGTCTTTTTAAAAGGATTATTTTTAGGAGGTAAAACCTTTAAATATTTAGAATAATCGTAACTCCATAGTCCTTCCCTATGCGCATTTTCACTAACTAAGCCATAATAATTTTTAATTTCGCTATGAAGACTTATATAAGAATCATTATTTTTTAGATTAGTATATGGGCTAACATACTCACAAAATTTGCCATCGGTATCGATTTCTTTACCATTAACAATCGCCCAACCGTGACTAAAAGGTGTTGCTTTGGCAAACTGAGGTTTAATTACTTCCTTGCCAAATTCATCTAAGTAACCATATAATCCTTGTTCATTTCTAACTAAAAGACGACCACAGCAATAATTTTTAATAAGGGTATATTTTTTATTATTAATATAGCCAATTTTATCATATTTTTTAAGCTTCAATTTAAGTCTACCACTGGTTAAGAGATTAGCCAATGTATAATCAATGGGAACTACGTCTTTTTTATCAAGGCACTTGTATTCAGTAATTTTAACTCCATTTATATCATAATAACTAAGACTATCAGTAAAAATCAAGCATCTTTCGTTATTAAATTTAGCCTCAAATCCTAGTTGGTCATAACAAATAATACGATTTTGCCAAGGACCTTCTCCCATGTGAATTACGACTACGGCTACTTCTTGAGATTTAGTTAGAGCTGTAATCGTTAAAAAATTAGCATTATAATAAAGGTTTTCTAACTTATTATTACTTTTTAATTCTTGCTTAAAATTTTTAGAAATATTAAATTTTTGGAAAATTATATCGACTGCTTTTTTATCTTTAATACTAACCTTATTAATTTTATTTTTAATTTCAAAAGCTTGGATTTTTCTACCCCCAACCTTATCTTTTAAAATAACCTTATCATCATCTAGCGTTAGATAAGGAAAATGAATATCTAATTTTTCAGGTTCGTTTGTAAATACGGCTATAACTTTACCGTGAATATCATATACTTTAAAAGTTCGGGGAGCATCACTAGATTTTGTTAATAAATAATCATCGACGCAAGATAGAAAGATTTCGTTAGAAATAGTGTTATTTATAGGCTTACCAAATATATCGTAGATGTCATACATACATCTTATAATATAATTTAAGAAATAATGAGAAACACTATCTAAAGTAAGGCGGTAAGGCACTATTTCCTGAGTTTTAACATTGTAAAAATAGGTTTCATCACCATAATAAAATACGCTTTCTAAATATTTATTATATAATTCATCATTTTCCATAACAATCTCCAATAATCATTTATTATACAATAAAATTTACTAAAACGTAAAAATTTAGCCAAAGAAAAAGATATTAATGGAATAAGCCCACAATATCTTTTATCGTAATTAATATCATTAAAAGCATAAGAAGAATAAATCCTACTATATGAAACCAGTTTTCAATATTAGCATCAACTCTCTTACCTCTTATTTTTTCAATTAGAACAAATACGATATGACCACCATCAAAGGCTGGGAATGGTAAGAAGTTCATAAATCCTAAATTAATAGAAATATAAGCAGTTAAGTATAATATTTGGGCAAAACCTAGGGCTAGAGACTGATTAACAATATTATACATACCAACTGGTCCTGATAAAGAATTCATTGATAAACGCCCCGTAAATAAGCCATAAATTATAGTAAACATGGATTGATAAATACTTTCAAATTTACTAGCGGCATAAGAAATAGCATGAACAATACCATGATAAGTTTCTTGGTAAATAGTAACACCGAAGACACGGGTTTTGTTGCCTTTTTCGTCAGTTGTTTCTTTAGGGGTAACTTTTAGAGTCTCAGTAGTATTATCCTCATGTTTAACTTCAATGCTATAATATTCTTTTTTATTATCTAAAGTTAATAGGACTTGTGCTCTATCCCAAGTTTTGGTTTTCTTACCATCAATACTTAATATGATATCTCCGTTACGGCCGCCAGCATCACTGAAGGCTGATCCTTCTTGAACGGTGTTAATTTTAGGAGTCGTACTGGTTGAGCCATAAATAGTGCCGATTAAAAATAATAAGACAAAAGCAGTAATGAAATTCATGACAACGCCAGCACTTAAAATTAAAATTCGTTGCCACCAAGGTTTATTACACATCAATTTTTCTTTGGGAATCTTATCATCATCTTCCACAACTTCACCGGCTAGTTGAACATAGCCCCCAATTGGTAAGGCTCTAAGGGAATACTGAATTCCACTCTTTTTAGAAATATGTTTTAAAAGAAGGGGTCCCATCCCAACTGAAAATTCATAAACATGAACACCACATAATCTAGCGACAATAAAATGACCAAATTCATGAAGTAAAACCAAAATCCCCAACATTAAAATTAATACAATAATACTAATTAACCACATAAATACTCTCTTTTCTATTTATAATATCGTACATAACAATGTATATAATAAAACGCCAAAAACCAAACTATCTATTCTATCTAAGATACCCCCATGCCCCTTTATAAGATTAGAGTAATCTTTTATTTTATTTTCTCTTTTTATCTTGCTAAAAAATAAATCACCTATTTGTCCAAAAACACTTATTAGCATGCTCATAACTACAATTCTTAATACGCTGGTATTGCCAATAATGGCTAAATAATAAAATGTTCCAATGATACTAGCACATATTACGCCTCCTAAGGAACCTTCAATAGTTTTATTAGGACTTATATTAGATAACTTATGGGTACCAATGTAACTCCCAATAAACAAAGCGAAAATGTCGGTAGCACAAATAACAACTATTACGTATAATAAAATCCATTTATTAATACTATCTAGCATAACCATAGAATTTAGAGCCATACCTAGTAAAAATAATAAGGTAAACATAAAAAGTGATGTTTCGGTATCATATTTTTTACTAAATATAGTAGGAATTACCATGGTAAATAAAAGAAGTGCTATGGTCTGATAAGACACACCTAGATATAAGGCGTAACCATCATTTACAATATAAATTAGAGCCATAAAACTTATAAGTCCGAAAATGATAATTGGCAAATTTAATTTATCTTTTACTTTTGGCAAAGTAATTATTTCTTTATAAGCCAGGATGGCCACAGCCCCAATTAAAATTTTAAAGGCGACTGGTCCTAAAAGGAAACCTAAAGCAAAAATAAAAGCAATAATAAGGCCACTAATAATTCGGTCTTTCACTACTTACCACCTCCAAAACGTCTTTCTCTACCATTATATGCATCTAAGGCCTTATCAAATTCTTTTTTATCAAATTCCGGCCAATAGCAATCCGGAAAGTACATTTCGGCATAGGCAATTTGCCACAACAAAAAGTTGCTAACTCTAACATCGCCACCAGTTCTAATCATTAAATCCACTGGTGGTAAATCTTGATATAAATATTTTTCAAAAACTTGCGTTGTTAAATCTTCACTTTTTAATTTATGATTTTCAATATCATTTACAATTTTTTTAGTAGCATCGATAATTTCAGTTTGGCCTCCATAATTCAAGCAAATATTTAAAATTCCGCCTGTACAATTACGAGTTTCATCTTTTAAGTAATCCATGGCATTTAAGACTTCTTCTTTTAGAGGATTTCTTCTTCCACTAAAAACCACCTTTATATTATTTTCTTTTAATTCTTGACAAGAATCTTTAAACTCACTAACGAATAAATTCATTAAATAGTCAACTTCACTGGCTTCCCGTTTAAAGTTTTCTGTCGAAAAACAATAGACTGATAAATATTTAACTCCTTTTTTTAAAATATAATCAGCCATTTTTTTTATATTACTAAACCCTCGTCTATGACCTTCTAGTTTAGGTAAAAGATGCTTTTTAGCCCATCTTCTATTCCCATCTAGAATTATAGCCACGTGCGTAGGTATTTTTATTTCTTCCATTTTTCCTCCTAATAATAATTATATAATGCTTAAAAGCGATAGTCAAAACATATTACTATATTTTTTTATTTTCGCATATTAGCACCCAACATTTCCATATCTATAGTTAGTTGCTTAATTCGTTCAATTATCCGGTTGGCCTTTACTTTGTCGCTTCCCTTATTAGATAAATGTTCTTCTAATTCCTTGATGGTGAAGTTTGAAGTAAAAAAAGTAGTCTTGTGTTCATTCATTCGAGATTGCAATATTGTCCCTAGTATTTCATCGCGCCCCCAATCAGTTACTTTTTCAGCCCCAATATCATCTATTAACAGGATATCAACATTACATAACTGGTCCATAATATCATTCATAGCCTCAAAATCGCCTTTAATAGTTCGAAGTAGATCGGGTAAATAAACTAACTTAGTACTAAAGCCGCGCTTTTTCATTTCGTTAAGGCAAGCACTTAAAATATAAGTTTTACCGCAGCCAAAATTCCCATGTAAGTATAAGCCTTTAATATTTTTACCATAGTCATATTCTTTAATAAAATTAGTTACCCATTTAATTAAATTGTAACGATTTTTATCACTGGTATCTATCGTCTTTAAAGAAGAGGTTTCTAATTCTTTTAGAGCATTGGTACTTTCTTTAATCTTTTTTAATTCTTGATGTTTAAAATAACAAGCCTCCGTTGAAAACATTAAATGATTATTATATTTTTGAGGATAGTTAGTATAGCCTCTTATTTTGTTTTTACATTCATAAATGCCATGACAATTTTTACAATTATTTTCTTCTTGTAAGTATTCTTCTAACTTAGAAGTGTAATTCATAGCATCTTTGCTGGTTAATTCAAGATTTGCTACTAATTTTTGAAATTCAGGGTTTTTACAGGCTCTGATATAATTATCTTTAAGACTATTTTCAATTAATTTAGTTTTGGTTAATAGTGCCATAATCAATTCCTTTCATTAATTCTTCTAATTCTTTTTGCTCTTCTAAGGTGGCTTCATTTCTTTTTATTTCTGTCTTAAACCAAACTGGAACATCTTTAGGAGTTTTAATTGTAGATGGGGCTTTGGCAATTAATTTTTTTTGCTCTTTTTCGGCGAGGCTCATAGCCTCTCTTGCTGTTTTAACCCCGCTTCTTACCCACTGACCAGCAATGGTTTCTACAAAGTTTTTATTTAACTTATTATCATTTTTCTTTAGGACATAGTCAATTAAAACATTAACAACTGCTGGTTTTAAATTTAAATCACAACATAAAGTTTCTAACAATTTTAAATCTCTATTGGTTGGGGTTATGCCATGATATTTACTTTTTAGAAAATCGTATGGTTTGGTATTTTCAAAGACATAAATGATTTTATCTCTCTTACTCATACTTTCTAAGGGACTTGTTTTTTCTTCTTTATAAACAAGAGTTGGCAATTTGCCATTATTATGATAAGTATAATAATTACGGGCTAATTTTCTTAATTCTTCGGCAACAATATAGCCTCGTTCGTTAATAACGTTTTTAATTATCTCACTAAACTGCATAGTATCTAAATTATAAACAAAGGCCAAGTTTTCAATTAATTCTTTAGTGCGTTTATTAAAGGCTTTTTCATTTAAAATATCTTTAGGAATACTAGCCATTAGCATATCAAAATCAATAACATTTTTGGCGAAAACATTTTGCTTAACTCGCTCTACGGCATCAACTTCGGGTAAGATATTAGAAGAAGTAAATGTCATATTAAGACTACTAGTAATATCTTCATATTCGCTTAAAGAGATATTTTTCTTTTCATAAGATTTTTTTATAGCATCGTATTCTTTTTTGCCAATATTATTATATAAAACCACATTTAACACAGGATGATTTAAAAATTCTCTAGGACTCATAGGACTATATAGTTCATATACATAA